>JAUYES010000250.1 GCA_030691225.1 Holophaga sp.
TTTCAGCGCGCCTGGCGGTATGGTTTCCGGGGACTGGAAGCCCGCCATAAGGGTTTTGGAGAAACCTTTGCGAAGGACCGCCCGGCCGCCCTTGCCACGTTCAAAAAAAGTGACGTGCCCTTGGCTTATTGGACCGCAGCGGCCTTAGCCGCCCAGATTTCGATTTCCAAGGACGACATGAACCTGATCGGTCGGCTTCCCGAGGTGGAAGCCCTGATGAGCAAGGCGCTGGAACTGGATGAGAGCTGGAATGATGGCGCCATTCACGAATTCTTTGCCACCTACGAAGCCGCCCGGGCCGATGCCTCGGCCGATGGAGTCAAGCGCGCCAAAGGCCACTACGATCGTGTGCTCCTGCTCACCGGAGAACAGAAACTGGCCCCTTTGGTATCCTGGGCGGAAGGCGTGTGCGTCCAAAAGCAGGACCGCAAAGGCTTTCTCGAACGGTTGGACAAGGTGTTGGCCTTCGATGCCGATAGCGCCCCCAGTTTCCGGCTTGTCAATCTCGTTACCCAACGCCGGGCCCGCTGGCTCAAATCCCGCACCGCAGATTTATTTTTGGAGGATTGATCATGAATTTCCGTTTTGTTTCCCAAGGCCTGCTCTGTTTATCGCTGCTGATGCCCGTTGCTGCTCATGCTCAGACCGTAACCATTAAGCTCGGCACCCTGGCACCGGAAGGCTCGACTTGGCATAGCCTGCTCAAGGAAATGGGCCAGCGCTGGTCGGATGCTTCCGGCGGCAAGGTAAAGCTCAAGATCTATCCGGGCGGCGTGGCCGGTGGCGAAGGTGACATGGTCCGCAAGATGCGCGTGGGCCAGCTCAATGCCGGAGCCCTGACAGTCGTGGGCCTTCAGGAGATCGAAGCCGCACCCCAAGCCATCGCGACCCCCGGCCTCATCACCTCCCAGGAAGAATGGGATTACGCCTTTCCGCGCATCGCGCCCACCTGGGACAAGAAATTCATCGACAAGGGCTTTGTGCCCCTCATGTGGGGCGATACCGGCTGGGTTCACCTCTTCCTGAAGAAGGAAATCACGTCGGTGAAAGACCTCAAAGGCGTCAAGATGTTCGCTTGGTCCGGGGATCCTGTCGCCGTCAAAGCCTGGTCGGCTGCGGGTTTCCAGCCGGTGGTTATTTCTTCAGTGGATATTCTGCCTTCCCTTTCCACTGGCATGATCGAAGGTTTTGGGGCCACTCCCATCGCCGCTTTCACGGCTCGTTTCTACGATGCGGCCAAATACATGCCCGAGCTTTCCTGGGGCCATATGCCCGGTGGCACGGTGGTGACCAAGGCCGTATGGGATAAGATTCCGGGCGATGTTCAAGTCAAATTGTTGGCAATCTCGCGGGAAATTGGCGCGAAGGTCAACGCGGAAGTGAAGCGCATGAGCGATGATTCCCTAGAGCAGATGAAGAAGAACGGTCTCAAGGTGATCCGCCTGAAAGACTCCGAGCGCAAGGCCTGGTTCGATATGGCCGAACGCACGTGGCCCTTGGTGCGCGGTGGCATGGTGCAGGCAGCGGATTTTGATGCGGTCATCAAAGTGAGAAATGAATTCCGCGCCCAGAAGGGCAAGAAGTGAAGGTCTTTTTCCGCAAGGCCGTCCACGGCTTCGAAAAGGGCTCCGTCATCGTCATCCTGATGGCGATGATGCTGCTCCCGGTGTTGGAAATGGCTTCCCGCTGGATCCTACATCAGGGCATTCCGGGGTCCATGCTCTACACCCAGCAGCTCACGCTCTGGATCGCCTTCCTGGGTGCCCTTTTGGCCGCTGCCAGCGGCCGACATCTCTGCCTTGCCACAGGCGAATTGATTCCCGGGATTGCGTTCAAGCGCTTCGCAGGCACCTATGCGGCCGCACTATCCGTGGCGGTCTGCGCACTGCTGGCGGTGGCATCCGCCCGTATCGTGCAAATCGATATCGCCGTGGCCCGCTTGCTACCCGGTGGCATTCCCGAGTGGTGGAGCGAACTGGTCATGCCCGTAGCCATGGGGCTTACGGCGCTGCGCTTTGCCTGGAAGGCTTCCGATAAATGGGCCTGGAAACTGGCCGCCCTTCTCCTTGGGGCTGCCCTAGTGGCTCTTGGTTTCCTGGTGAAGGATCCCCACGCCCTGTTGTGGCCTGGAGCCTTGGCGCTGCTGGTGGGTATTTTCCTCGGCACGCCCGTGTTTGTGGTCATGGCGGGCCTGGCCATGCTGCTGTTTTTTGCCGACGGAACGTCCATTAGCGCGGTGCCCACGGAAACTTATCGACTGGTGGCCTCGGCCACCTTGCCCGCCATTCCATTGCTCACCGCCGCAGGCTATATCCTGGCCGAAGGCGGAGCCTCCAAGCGCCTCCTTCGCTTAGCCGATGCGGTGCTGGGCTGGGCACCGGGCGCCGTGGCCGTCATGGTGACCTTGGTACTGGCTGGCTTCACCGCCTTCACCGGCGGCTCAGGCGTCACCATCCTGGCTCTGGGTGGCCTGGCCCTGCCCATGATGATTTCGGAAAACTATCCGGAGGATTTCAGCCTGGGTCTCGTGACGTCATCAGGGTCCTTGGGCCTGTTGTTCCCACCCAGCCTGCCCGTCATTTTGTACGCCGTGGTGGCCGCCGCCAGCGTGGAAGATCTCTTCATCGCTGGCTTTCTACCGGGCCTTCTCCTGGTGCTCGTCATGGCCTTCTATGGCCTGGGCATGGGTATCAAGCATCGGGCGCCACGCCATCCCTTCCAACTGAAGGAAGCCTTCCGCGCACTCTGGAATGCCAAATGGGAATTGGCCATTCCTGTGATTGTGATGGCCTCGGTCTTCACCGGTTTCGCCACCATGGTCGAAGCCGCCGCCTTGGCCCTGCTCACCGCCATCATCTCCCAAGCGTTTATCTTCAAGGATCTGCACTGGCGCAAACAGCTGCCCGAGACCCTGGCCAAGAGCGGCTCCCTGGTGGGCGCAGTATTGATTCTGCTGGGTGTGGCCATGGGCTTAACCAGCTACCTGGTAGATGCGGAAATTCCCGCCGCCGTGATCGCTTGGACCAAGCTGCACATCCAGTCCCCCGTGGTCTTTTTGCTGATGCTCAATGCCGCCCTGCTGGTGCTGGGAAGCGTGCTGGAGATCTATTCCGCGATCATCATCCTGGCCCCGCTGCTGGCACCCTTGGCGCTCGCCTACGGCATCGACCCGCTGCACCTTGGCATCATTTTTCTGGCCAACATGGAATTGGGTTTTCTGTTTCCGCCCATGGGGCTGAATCTGATCCTGGCGTCCACGCGCTTTGGCCGCCCCTTGGCGCATCTTTACAAAGTGACCCTGCCCTTCTTGCTGATCCGCACCGCCGTGGTCATAGGGATTACCTTCCTGCCCATGCTGAGTGTCGGCGTATTGGCCAAGGTCAAGGCGTGGCGGGCGAAGCCGCCCACGGCCACGGTGGTGCCGGGTGGCGACTTCTATGGGTGAATAGGTCCGGGTTTCGGCAGTTTCAGCAGCCTTTCCGCTGGCTTGGTTGTGCCTCCAGAGTTTTTTGAGGATGTGGGCGAGGCAGATCATGCGCCAGTCGGCGCGGGTAGCCTCGATTCCGCATCTTGGTAGCCCTGCTAGTCCATCTTTCGTCTGACCGAAGGTTGGCTCGATGGTCTGGCCGCGCAGCTTGTAGACCTGGTGTCCAGCTTCGGTCCTCAACTTGAGTTCCATGTGCTGGGTGGGGTCAAAATCCTCTGGAAATGGGCCTTCGTGATATACGGCCTCAGCGAGGATCTTCTCGATCTCCGCGCCCACACCTGCAACAGCGGTCCTCGCCAGGTTCGCATGGGCCTGCTGGATCATGTGAATCAACTGCTTCACATCGTTAGCTTCCAGCAGGCGTTTGCGACGATCCTTCCTGTGCCGCACCCCCTTCGGTAGCTCGTTCTTTTGCTTCCTGTAGCGGAAGTCCTCCACCAAGTCCTTGGCCTCGGCATCGCGGGTCAGC
>JAUYES010000255.1 GCA_030691225.1 Holophaga sp.
TGTCAACCAATCACACCCTGAGCCTTACCCTGCTGCACGACAAGGCCTTGATTTCCGGAATGTCCGGTGAGCGCTCCAATGGTGAGGCCACCATCAACCGGGAATTCATGGGCGAAGAAAAGGATGAAACCAACGCCTGGACCTTGGGTTGGAACGGCACCTTTGGTGATCGCTGGTTCGTGGAAGCTCGCATCTTCAAGAGCCGATTCTCTCAGGGCGATGTGACGGGTCCCACGACGTATCCTTATTCTGTGCAGAGCTACTTGAGCACTGGCGATCGGGATGTGCGGATCGTCCAGACCACCGGTACTCAGCAGCAGTGGGATGGTTCAACCGTTTGGTATGGCCCCATCTACAGCCAAAGATCATCTGCCTCCACCACACCCGCGAAGCGGGGCAACGAATCCATCAATCTGAATGTGCGCACTTTCCAGGAATTGGCTGGGCAGCACGAAATCGATTTCGGGTTCGAGCAGTTCCAGACCATCCATCAGTTTGGTCGTGAGCGAAACGGCAACCGCAACTATTACAACGGCGGTTTTATTTACAATCCCACCACGCGGGATTATCGCTACGCAACGATGTATACCGAATTGACGCCTGAATACATCCTCGACTGGGGTGACCAGACTGGGAATTTTCAGCAGTACTGGGAAACCATGCGCGGCCCTGGGGCGCATTTGGAGCGTTTCTGGTCCGGTGCTGCCGAGGCCAAGAACAAGAGCCGAGCCTTCTGGATCAATGACAACTGGACCGTGAATAGCTACATCAATGTCATGCTGGGACTGCGCGTCAACAAGTTCCAGATCTACGATACGGATGGCAGTGAGCAGGCGAACCTGAGCATCGCTGAACCTCGCTTCCAGTTGAAGTGGAACCCGGACGGAGCCGGCAAGGAAGTCATAACGGTTTCCTACGCCAAACTGGCTAGTGCCTACAGTGATGAAATGGCAGCCGCCTTCCGCTCCAACGGTTGGTATACCCGCACCGTCCATGGATGGAGGGGTCTGCCAGGACAGCCGGGTATTGATAATCCCGGCACCGATCCCCTCAGCGGCGTTCGGTGGGTGGATTACAACACTCTGACTGATATCAATAACTATGAAACGCGGCCCTACGCCATCCTCGACCAGCGCCAGACCTATAAAACCAAGGGCCTGAAAGTTCCCTATGCCCTCGAAGCGACCCTGGGGTATCAGCGGAATTACGAAACCGGCTACGTGAGAATCACCGGCGTCGAGCGCAAGTATCAGAAGGAATGGGTGTCCTACGTTCGACCAGGCTGGTCCCTTGAACACATGACACTCAAGCACGACCCCAGTGGACTCACGGATGCCACTCAATGGGGGCAGAACATCCACTTCTTGAATAGTAAGTTCGATAAGACCTATCGCAGCATCGAACTGGCTTGGCAGGAGAACATCACCAGCCGCTTAACCTTTGGTGGCAATATCACCTACTCGCAGCTGACGGGTCGTGATGGCCTGGAATACTACAACTACGCAGAGATGAAGCAGGCTACAGGTACTCCCGACACTAAATATGCACCGGACGGCGTGGTGAGCCGGGACCTGATGGCTCGAGCTCACCTCACCTATGTGCATCCGATCGGTAAGGGCAATCTCTCCATTTCTGCCCTCTTCGATTATGCGAAGGCGGGTGTGCGAAGTCTGCGAGGCGTTCAGGCCTTGGATACACCGGATATCCTCGATGCCGACGGCAACGTGGTGGTCAATGGTTGGGGGGTCGTGGATTACACAGGCCCAAGCAATACCATCAACCCCACCATGAATTCGTATTACGGCGGCGTAGGCGCCTACCAGGGCGGTTCCGATTGGTTTAACGTGAACCTTCGTCTTCAGGGCCAGTTTCCCCTCAAGGGCAAGTTGATGCTCATCAGCTACCTTCAGGTGGAAAACCTCTTTAACCGGATCTTGCGCACTAGCGTGTATGACTGGGGATACGGTGAAGAAGGTCGCGCTGGAACGGATGGAATCGTGGCTGGCGTACCGCTCTCGAATTTCAATCGCCCTTGGGGCACCGCCAACAACCACAGCTATTACACCGGCGGCCGCACCTTCACTGAATTCAGCATCGGTCTGAAGTTCTGATCCCTGGCATAGGAAGGAGAATTCATGTTCAAGCATCTACGCAGCTCCTTGCTCGGCCTGATCGTGCTGCCGT
>JAUYES010000273.1 GCA_030691225.1 Holophaga sp.
GGGGGCGCTGCGAATGGCTTCCTGCACGCGCTCCAGATCCTCCAGCCAACCGGTCAAACGCTCCTTGGAACGCCCCATGGCCCGCTGGGTGCGCACGCTGGAAACGGCTCGGCGGATATGCCCCAGGAAATCCTCGAACACGATGGGCTTGGTCAAGTAGGCCGCCACCGGCAGGTGAATGGCCTGGACGGCGGTACCCACCGAGGGATACCCCGTGACCAGAATGGCCTGCAAATCCGGGCTCAGATCCGCAGCCACCCGGATGAAATCCAGATCCTGATTGCCGGGCATGAGGATATCGGAGATCAATACGTCGTAGGTGTTCTCCCGCAAAAAATCAGCGGCTTCGAAGCCATCCCGGGCCGTGTCCACCAAGAAGCCTTCCATGCGCAACAGATCGGCCGTGGCAAGAAGAAAAATTTCTTCGTCGTCGGCCATTAGGATGCGGGCAGGGGCTTGGGAATGGGGATTCATCGTGAGCGAAATCTCAGGAAGGGGCCTTCAGTCTACGCCGGACTCCCAATCTAAGGGAATCCGCACGGTAAAGACACAGCCACCGGTGAGCGGGTTTTCAAAGTAAATCGAGCCGCACAGGCTCTCTAACAGCCGTCGGCAGGTGGATAACCCTAGGCCCATGCCGCCCTGAATCGCGTTCTGTTTGGTGGTGAACCCGGACTCCCAGACCTTTTCCGCGAGCCCCGGCGGAATCCCCGGTCCGCCATCACTGACCTGGATCACGAGATCCGCCCCATCTCGTTGCGCACAGCACCGCACGGTGCCTTGCGGGGGAGTGGCTTCGATGGCGTTTTGTAGGAGGTTGAAAAGGACCTGGCGCAGGAGATTCGCCCGCAGGGTCCCCCGCAAACCGGGCTCACCAGGATCGAGCACCAGAGTCACCCGATGGCTCCGGCATCGGGGATTCAACAGGGTGGCGATATCTTGCAAAAGGGTGGCCACGGCGACCTTTTGCGCCTTGGGTTCGTTGGGGCGATAGAGCTCGTACATCATTCGCACAATGGCGGTAATACGATCGATCTCGCGGTCCACCAGCGCCACGTACGAGTAATAGGTATGGTCTTTGGGAATCGCCGTTTGCAGCAGAGCAAAGGCGCTCTTGATCCCCGCCAAGGGGCCGTTGATTTCGTGGGCCACATAGGCGGCCATCTGGGACTTGGCCGTTAGGGCCTCGCTTTCCTTGGATAAGAGTTCCTGCTGCTTGCGCTGAGTGGTGTTTTCGAACAGGGCGACAAAGTACCCCTTTTCGGGGGAATGCACCGTGATCCCCAGCCAGAATCCCAGCGAAGGAAATAAACAATCCAGTTGCTCGGCCTTGCCCGTGGCGGCCACGCGGCCAACCAGGGCCAGGAATTCAGGGTTCGACTGGTGAATGCCAGGCACAACTTCGCTGACCTTCCGACCGGTGGCGTCCTGCCAACCTGTCATGGTTGCCAGGGCATCATTCACATCCAGAAACAAAAAATCCTTGGGCTCCTCGCCGCGATAAAGCACTAGTCCGTAGAGTGAACCCTGCAACATGTTCTGAAAAAGAGAGTGATAACGCTGTTCGGCGGCGTGGCGTGAGCTTTCGGCCCGCTTGCGATCGGTGATATCCAGGAACGAAACCAATACCTGCCCGAGGGTTGCCTCGAACCCCTCGGCCACCGTCACATGAACCTGAAGCAGGCGTGGCCCGAGTTGAGGGCTCTGAATAGGCATCTCGGTTTGAAAGGTCATGGCCCCTTCGAGTAGTGCAATCAGGCCATCCCGCAGCGCCGCCCAGGATTCTTCATCGAAATAGGAAGCAAACTCCGCCGGGAGATCCTCTTTGCATGCCACACCAAAAAATGCCCCGCTGGCTCGGTTGATGTCTTGAACCTGAATCAAGGAAGCGCAAAGTGCCAAATCCTGGGGTTTTTCAGCCCAGCGGAGACGGAGGTTCGAGATCCCGCCCGAAACCCCCTCGTCGTACCAGGTTTTGACG
>JAUYES010000282.1 GCA_030691225.1 Holophaga sp.
CTGCAAACAGGCCCCGGGCTAGGCATGGCGCTGGCTATTCGCGTTGATCGCAGTTCGGCGCCGGGTGTGGCCGGTACGCTGGCGGGCGAAGACACCTTATTCATTTCTGTGGCCAAGGGCGCCACCCTTGCGGAAGTGAGAGCCCAGGTCGAACGAATCCTCGGGCCACCTCAGTAGTTCGGCCTATTCCTCGGCAAGCCCTGGCGGCAGCTGTTGATCCAAGGCCCAGTGTTTGCGACAAAGGGAGGTATAGGTCTCATTGCCCCCGATCATCACTTGGGGCCCCTCAGTGAGCACATGCCCATTCAGGATGCGGGCATTGATGGTGGCCTTCTTGCCGCACCAGCAAATGGTTTTCAGCTCTTCGATATCATCGGCCAAAGCCATGAGCGCCGCGGAACCGGGAAAAAGTTCTCCTCGAAAATCCGCGCGAAGACCGTAGCACATGACCGGAATGCCTAGGAAATCCGCCACACCGCAGAGTTCGCGCACTTGTTCGGCACTCAAGAACTGCGCCTCGTCTACCAGGACGCAATCGATTTTTTCGCCCTTCTGCAGCATGCCTTCCGCCAGCGTCTGCAGATCCGTTTCCGGGTAGACGAGTGCATCCACCTTTACTTCCAGGCCGCCGATGCGTGGCTTGATTAGGTTTTCTCCATCGCGATTATCCAGATGTGGCTTCAACAGCAGCGTACGCTGATGGCGCTCGTGGTAGTTATGCCGAACCTGAAGCAGCTGTGTGCTCTTTCCGGCATTCATGGCGGCGTAGCGGAAATAGACCTTGGCCAAGGGAAACCTCGCAAAAAATCAAACGTGATTCAGCTCATCATACGCGAGCCGGAAGCCTTGCGCGGGCGCTTGGGTCCGGGTGCGGACAAGTGGCCTTCCATAGCATCTACGGCATCGATCCAACCCGCCTTCGCCCGAGGAAAGGCGTCTGCATAGGGCACATAGGGTTTGATATCCAACACGGGCGTGCCATCCAGCAGATCCACGCCGCGCACGCGCAACGTGTGACCTTCCACCGCCACCAATTCCACGGCAGAGAGGCCAATGGCATTGGGTCGATGAGGCGAACGCGTGGCAAGAACACCGCGCTTTGAATGGCCCCGAGGTGGCTTCACCAGGGCTTTCCAGCCTTCGCTGCGATCAAAGACAAACACCAACCAAATGCGTTCGAAACCGCTCAGATCCCGCAGAATCTCTTCCGGCAACGAGGGGTCCAGCTCGATCAGGGCCTCGACTGAATCACCGGTCTCCGTCCCTTCAGTCACATTGGACTGATGCGGTGCGTCCATGCGCCGTGCGTAAGGCGAACGCACGATGCCGATGCTCTTGAAGGAAAATGAAGAAAATAGTTCAGTCATCTTTGCCAGCTTAACGCCACTAGCTTGGTATTCCGAAGGCTACCTTCGGAACCGAAAGTTCTGGTTTTTCCTTCCCCAAACTATCGAAAGCCCTTGATACCTCCGAGAAAGCGGTTCAGCCAAGACTAGAAAAGCCCATTCGCAGGCATTAAAAAAGAGGCGGGAAATTCCCGCCTCTTTTTGTTATTCCAACATTCGGCTTAGATGTCTTCGCCGTCCACTTCGGTCATACCTTGAAGTTCTTCAACGTGAGCGGCCATGCGGCTGTATTCGTCGTCGAAGTCTTCGTGACCAATGAGATCGAGATCAGAGGCTTCGGGATACTGGCCCTCTTCGATCTCGAGGTTGCGATAGATCGGCATACCGGTGCCGGCGGGAATCAGGCGGCCCAGGATGACGTTTTCCTTGAGACCACGGAGATAATCCACACGGCCTTCCAGGGCGGCTTCGG
>JAUYES010000291.1 GCA_030691225.1 Holophaga sp.
GCCCAGGCCCGATTCCTGAAGGGGCGGAGCCGAGAAGCACGCGAGCATGCACAGCGGCTCCGCCCCGGAACGCGTGCAGTTTTGACCTCACGCCCCGCAGAGCGGGCTGGCCAGGACGCCTAGGGCTGGGAGAACGGGGAACAATGCCTGCAAATCCATCCTGTCTATCCTGGACATCCTGTTCCTGTTTTTTGTTTTTTCTGGGCGCCAAGAGAAAAGCTCCATGTTTCTCCCTGACGCGGCCTTGGCCTCTATCGCGTTCCATCCTTTTAAACCTGACTTTGCCTTAGCGCATCCCGCAGCGCGGCGAGCCACACCGCTGGTTGATCGGCCATGATGAAATGGCGGCTGTTCTCCACCAGCACGAGTTCGGCCGTGGGCATGGCGGCAAAGCTGGTTTTCCCTGTGGCAAGGGCCTGGGCCTTGGCGGCTTCCAGGGTGGTGTAGGCATCCACGATCACCAAGCCGTTCACACGCTCCGGGTAGGTCTGGGCCAGTTTCATGGCCACAAAGCCTCCCAGGCTATGCCCCACCACCAGGACCTTCTGGAGCTTTTCTTTTTCGATATAGGCAGCCAGAGCTTCGACAGCCGCAGGGATCAGCTTTTGCGGGGCAGGTAAAGGGGGCTGGCCATCAAAGCCTGCCAGGGTGCACACATGAAAAGTTGCCTCGCCCTTCATGGCTTCCACGGTGCGATCCCACACTCCACCGCCACAGCCAAGCCCCGGAATAAGCACCACGGAGCGGCTGCCTTGCTCAATGCGCGTGATGGCCATCGCTGGAGGCGCAGGCGCCTCGGCCAAGAGGGCAGCGCCGAGCAACAGGGCAGGGAAGGCGCGCTCGATCATGAAATTGCCTTTGGTGGGATTTGCGCGGAATGATACCAGTCGAGGTGCATCCAGCCTTCCCTCATCCTTCCCCAGTGCCTAGGTGCTGCTAGCGCTGGTGGCCGCCATGATCGCCACCATGGCGGCGGCCGAAGCCGCATCATTGGAGGTCTGAGCCGCGCCGGGTGCGGAATCGGCGCCGGCAATCGAGAGGAAGCCCGTGCCCAGCCCCGATAGCCCGTTGCTCCAGTGGATGTGGCCCGTCATCGGATCGAGGCAGGTCAATTCCCCCGAGCAGGTGGCATAGAGGCGATCACCGATCAACACCACGCTGGTCACGCCGCCCGCCATGGTCGCCAAGCGTTGCCGCCAGATCTCCTGGCCATCGATGATCCGCAAAGCCAGCACCCTGCCGCCGATGCCGATGAAAATCCGATCTTTGAACATAGGAACCTCCTGGCAACTGATCCTAATCGGACCCCCAGTCTATCGGCTGTCAAATGTCCCATCCGAAGCATCTGGCCGACCAATGGGTTGCGAAAGCAGGGGGGACGAATTGCGGCGTAGCCGAGCAAGCGGGTGAATGAAGATGCCGTTAATGCCACTGTCCGATTTTCTGGAGCACTTTTGCCAAGGTGTGTTCAAAAAGGATGGAGACAAAGGTCGCCTTGCGGATTTATTGGGAGGGCTATTTTTGATGCAGGCAGCACCAAAAATAGTTGAGCCAGGATGGAGGGGATGAACAGGATAAATCCATATGGGGCTTGTGCGCAGTGTGAGTGGGGGTCGCCGGTTCTCTGACAGGCTCCATGCATCGAATCCGAGGAGCTTGCTCACCTAACAATCATTCCGCGTATCCCATCCCCTTCATCCCCTTCATCCTGGCCAAAGGTCTTTTCTTGGTCAATCTTCCATGAGACCGTTCCTTCGTTTGCAACGCTGTATTAAGGCCAAATCTTAGGTTCCCTTCCGATCTGAGCTTTTCTTCTTCATGGACTTCGCGCCTTTGTTCGAAAAAGGATCGGGCTAAATCGTGCAGAAATATGGGCTCCCAACCATGCCTCTTCCGATCAGGGCGGTACCGAAACCTAAATCTGATCCAACGGACTCGGAACGCCCTTGCCGCCGCGGTTGAGCACATGGGTGTAAATCATGGTCGTTTCCACCTCCTTGTGCCCCAGCAACTCCTGCAAGGTTCGGATATCGTGACCCGACTGGAGCAGGTGCGTGGCAAAGGAATGCCGCAAAACATGGGGCGTGACGGGCTTGACCAACTCTCCAGCCCGGCCCGCCATGCGCACCGCCTTCTGCACACTTTCCGCATGGAGATGGTGCCGGCGCATGATTCCCGACCGAGGATCCGCCGAGATCTGAATCGAAGGAAAGACCCACTGCCACCCCCAGGCTCGGGAGGCCGCCGGCGACTTGACGGCTAAGGCATCGGGCAAGCGCACCTGCCCAAGTCCCTCCGCGAGATCCTGCTCATGCAGGGCCTGGACTCGTTGCAAATGAGTGCGAAGCGGCGCCACCAGGCTCTCGGGAAGCATGGTGACGCGATCCTTGCCGCCCTTGCCATCCCGCACCACGATCTCCAGGCGCTCGAAGTCGATATCCTTCACTCGAAGGCGCAGCCCTTCCATCAAGCGCAGCCCCGTCCCATACAACAGCCGCGCCACCAGGCCCATCACGCCATCCATCTGGCCAAGCAGTGTGCGCACTTCGCTTTGGGTGAGCACCACAGGCAATCGAGCATTGCGCTTGGCCTGGATCACCTCCGAAAGCCAGGGCAAATCGAAATGCAAAACATCCCGGTAAAGATAGAGCAGGGCGGCCTTGGCTTGATTCTGGGTCGATGGCGAAACGTTTCGTTCTACCGCCAGATGGGTCAGGAAAGCCTGAACCTCCGCTGCGTCAATTTCTTTGGGATGCCGTTTATCGTGAAAAAGAATGAAGCGCCGAGTCCAATCAAGGTAAGCCTCCTCTGTCCGTAAGCTGTAATGGCGAACCCGCAAGCTATCCCGCATTTGCTCCAAGAGTCTCGGAGGCTGACCCTCGGGGCCCTCCATCCGCTTTCCACCGTTCTGCTTTCCCTCATGCATGGATAGAGCTCCCAGCCCCGAGTTCGCCTATTTCGCTTCACCCGGTCCAAACACCACTTATCGATCATTCCGGATACGATACAATTTGTCGTTTTTTTTTCGCCTGTCAAGACCCACCCTCTCTTCGTTCATTTCCACCCAACGAACCCCAAAACCACCCCATCCCCCCTCCCCAGATAAGGCGAACCACTCTCCGGACCCCCTATCGTCCATCGCCAAGCCGCCACCCCGGCGCCCCGGAAAAAATGCTAAAATTGCCCATTCCGTGCTTCACAGTTCGCCTTTGCTTTTCGTAGTGCTATGGTTCCGCCAACACTTACGTCTTTCAAAACCTGATTAGGCGAACTGGGGCTGTTCCACCCCCCTGTTTTTGGCCCCCCATCCGTGAAAAAACGGTCTGCCTATTTCGCTTCCGATTTTTACAGTTCTACGGTTCGATCAACACTTACATTCTCATCAACCCCGTTTAGGCGAACTCAGCTCCGTTTTTCGAGTTCGTCCAATTTAAAGTTAGGGCTGCCTCGTGACTACTCGTTTTGCCTTGAGCCTCTTCCTCGCACCAGTAGTTTCTATCGCCTTTGCCCAAGAAACGCATCGCGGTAGCAAAAAATACCCTGATGCCGCTGCTGTTAATTTAGCCCTAAGGGCTGGAGAACTCGGCGCCGAGCTAGTTGTAGCTGTAAGCCGTAATGTAAAATCGAATTTACGCAAACTCCAAGCCCCTGGTGTGCCTTTTGATTTCTATTTGGTCGAAGACCCTATCGGCGTTGGATACACCGTGATGGTAGAGAATGACCACCTCGTTCTTCTTTGCGCAGGTTTTGGTGGCGGCAGGGCCAGGGATTTTGCTCTAGTTCAAGATGGCCCTAAGCAAACGCTCACTTTTATTTATACAGCGGGCAGCGGCATAACGAGGATTTTCGATTGTAAATACGCCCTCGGATCGGGCGTTGTCAGTTCGAAAGAGCGTCCATGGCAGCCCTAACCAATCGTTCAACCCGGACGCTACCTCTTCGAGTCACTTTCACCACCGCAACGCGCCGCATCGGTAGCGCCGGTTAACTCCATCGTTAGGCCTTATGCACCCAGCCGCAGAAAAATACTTCTCCATGAACTTGCACGACAAAAAATCCGTGCACATCCACCTCTGCGAAAAAGTTTTGCTGCTCTGGAATAGCCATTTTCCTCTCGGGAACTCATTCACATATCAAGAAACCGTTGCAGGTACCATTCAGACCTTGGACATCGATCTGCCAAAGGATGCTCTTGCATCTGTTCGCGCTGGCCACGACATAGCAAACGTAGAAATGCGTTATGTGGAACCAATCGTAGCAATGCAGGATTGCGATTTAGAGTTACCAGACTCAATTGAGATGGCCTATTACTCGATTCACAACTGTTTCAAACTGCATATTCTCGGCGCAACAGTCGACGATTGGATCATCGTCAACCAGGCGCTATCTGCTCTTGGCGACGATGACACCATCGCAAATCTCCAAGAGGCAGTCCAATGGCAGGCCTAACCAATCGTTATGACGAAATACC
>JAUYES010000292.1 GCA_030691225.1 Holophaga sp.
CTTGGTCCTGTGAAATAGCGGAGCTCGCATGCGGCTGGTCTAAAGCGGGGCTGTATTCAAGCCGGATCAGCCATCAACGTCTTTCGCCACTGCACGCTGTTTTCCCATGTACGACCACCTGCACGTTAGCGCAACAATTGTTTGAGCGTGTTGAACTCGTCGATGGTGATTTCTCCATTGGCCAGCCGGTTCTTCAAAATTTCCATGGGGGGCGCGCTGTCCGCCTTACTGGCCCCCATGGGCGCGCTGACCCTGCTGACCTTGATGACCATAAGCAGCAATAGCGACAGAAGCAGCAGGCAAAGTAGAATTCCGAATCCGCCGCCAAATCCTGCGAATGGAGCGTATGCGCATCCCCACATGATCTTCTCCTCGTGCCGGGCGCTCTGGGCTGCGTTTGTGCAACTTGCACACCCGGCAGCCCTGATTCAGCCCGAGATGGGAGTATAAAGGCAAGCTCCGTGCCAAAGGCTGGCAATGTTCGTAACACACTGCTATGGCAGTGTATGTTGTGGCACCATTCTCCGCCTGGCAGAAGGCTTGGGTAATGTTCTGGGTAGAAAGTATCCACTCCTGCACGTTATGTGCAGGGAGGGCGCATGACCCTTGCACTTCCAGAAACTTCCACCTCATGAAGAGGAAGGCTTTCCTCTGAAAAATGGGGCGGACCACGGTGGCCCGCCCCAGGTTAAAGGGTGAGGAGGTGCGGAGGAGATTCGTTCTACCAGCAATTCCAGCCGTTGTAGCCCATGCCCATGCCTCCCATGTGCATGCCGCGCATACCCCTTCCGTAACCCATGCCGTAGCCCGAGTTCGGGGAGGTTGCGCCGGTCTTGGCCAACTGCTTGCGCAGGTTCGCCTGGGCGGCGTAGAGCTTGCCGTTGAGGTCGCCGATCTCTCTGGTCAGGGTCTGGACCCTGCCGGAGTCGGCGGACCCGCTGTTGTACAGCGCGTTGAGTTCCGCCTGCTTGGCAAAGAGCTGCTGGTTCAACTGATCCGTCGCCACGGCGTAGTCGTCGTAAGCCTTCTGCATGGCGGCCTGCTTTTCAGGGGCCACGCCGTTCATCATGCCGGGGCCGCCCATCATGTAGCCCTGTGCGTTGGCCATGCCGGCAATGCCGAGCACGGCCACCAGGGCCAGGGAAAGGGTGAGTATGTTCATGCGGGTCTTCATGGATTTCTCCTTGGATTGTTCGTTGCGACGCGTCGTTGATGGTCTCGCGGAGAGGGCTACCAGCCCCAGCCGCCGCAGCCACAGCCCCAGTACCCCATGGTCTGTCCGTAGTTGGGGCCGTACATGCCGGGACCGCCCACCATGTACCCCTGGGCGCTGGCCATGCCAGCCATTCCGAGGACAGCCACCAGAGCCAGGGAAAGAGTCAGGGCCTTCATGCGAAATTTCATAATTGTCTCCTTGTCTTGGGTCGGTCTTGAGTTTTGCCTGGGTCTAAGCGGGGCGCTACCAGCCCCAACCCCAGCCGCCGCATCCCCAGTACCCCATGGACTGGCTGCCCATGGTCTGCCCGTAGGCGGGGCCGTACATGCCGGGACCGCCCATCATGTACCCCTGGGCGCTGGCCATACCAGCCAAGCCAAGGACTGCCACCAGAGCCAGGGAAAGAGTCAGAGCCTTCATGCGGAATTTCATAATCGTCTCCTTTCTTGCGTTGAGGTTGGTGTCAGGTCAGGGGGCTACCAGCCCCAGCCGCAACCGCAGCCGTAGCCCATGGGCGGTCCGTATCCGGGTCCATTCCAGCCAACGGGAGCGGCACCCGAGGGCGGCGCGGACTGGGCTGGGGCCTGCGGCTGGGCCGTGGTCTGCGCCTGGGAAGGCAGGGACGAGCCGACCAGGATGGCCGCGCCAAGGGCCATGGCGGCGATGAAGGAACCCTTCTTCAATGACGTCTTCATTTCACTCTCCTCCGGTTTTTGCGGTTTGATTTGATTTCGTCTCTCGTGATTACAGCACGTTCTTGAGCGTGTTGAACTCGTCTGTGCTGATCTCGCCTTTGGCCAGCCGGATCTTCAGAATCTCCAGGGAGTCCTTCCGGTCTGCGGCGTGGTTGCTCGTGGACGCTTTGGAGCCGAACACCTTCACGGCCAGGTAAACCAGGAGGAGCAGGAGCAGCAGGCAAGCGAGCATTCCGAAACCACCTCCGAAGCCCATTCCCCCGAAGGACATGGATGAGATGTAGCCACAGTTCCACATAGCGTTCTCCTGGTTTCTCGAACTTGCCGGGCTGTCAGAGCTACAGCCCCTCGTGTTCTGTCTCTTCTCCTCAACTCGTTACGGGACGGATAAAGCAAGCCGCGTGCCAAGTTGTTTTTGTTCATTTAATTGGCTAAAATAATAAACTTAAATTCCTGTTGGTGATCAATCAGGGCGCGCGCCGCAGCTCATTATGGATAAAAAGTACCCACATCGCTGGACACGGCGAGAAGAATGGATACACTGCTCTTCAGACGAACAAAGCATGAGGATGTCGAAATGACGGATTT
>JAUYES010000296.1 GCA_030691225.1 Holophaga sp.
GGGAATGCCAACTGGCCAGCGGAAAGGGCTCCGCCCGAACCGCTGGCGGGGGGCCAGGGGGGGACGCAGAGGCCCATCCTGGCCATCCACTCGCTCCATCCCTCCAAGGGCCGGGCGGTCCCCACCTGATTGCATCGTCGAGGTGGGAGCGATGAGACACCTTCGAGAGGCAGAAAAACTCCTGGGCGGGTACGCAGCTGGAATCCTCACCGAGGATGAAAAGACCGTGCTCTACTCCGCCGCACTGAATAACCAAGAACTCTTTAATGCATTGGCCGACGAAGAGGCCTTGCGGGAGTTGCTCGCCGATCCCATCGCTCGACAGCACCTGCTGAGCCTTCTGAACCACCCAACGACCAAGAAGTCTATTGTGTTTTGGCGGCGCCCCGCCCTGGTAGGACTGGCAGCGAGCCTTTTCGTCATGGTAACCACCAGCGTGATGCTGTGGCAGCGCGAACAGCCCACCCCGAGCCTGCCAAAGGAAAAGGCAGCCCCCCAACCTACCTCAGCGGTGCCATCGGCAGCACCGGCAGAATCGAAACAACTGGCCGGAAAGGCCGAGATCAAGAGCCAAGCTCCAAAGCAAACTCCGCCAATCGGTGGTGCGCCGCCCGCAATGGCACCTGTCGTTCAGCCTTCAATCCAACGCACCGCAGAGTCTCTCGCCGATCGAGAGCAGCCGATGAAGGCCGATGCTGCCCCAGCGCCGAGGCTTGAATCGAAGAAGAGCACGGTCGAAAAACCGCAGCCAGCTGAAGCGGAAATGGTCGGCAATCTTTTGGCAGTGGACAAGAGTGACGCCACGACTGCTATGGCTTTGGCCAAAGAAGAACAGAAGGGTTATTCCGCGAGTCGGGCCAAGGCAGCAACAGCCTTTGCCGCTGGTAGCGCTAAGGACTCTCGCAAGATTTCCGCCCCAAGCGAAGTGATGGAGCGACTGGAGAATGGCAAGGTGCGACTCACGGTCACCCGACCGTCGGGCGACTTCTTGTATCTCTTGAAACGAACCCCTGCATATACCGTGTCGATCACACCCTCGAAAACCATTCCGAGCGTCGACACAACCATCGATACCTTTGAGTTCTCCTTGGAGGCCCAGGATCACCTGGATCTTTACCTCCTGACCCAACCGGCAGCGGATCCCAGGGCCCTACCCGCGAACAACGCGGTAGCAGGCCGATGGAAGCGATTGCAGTGATGGTCGATTACAGGCGGTAGGAAACAAAGAAGCCCGATTTGGAATTTGTTAAAACCCGAGCCAAAACCGAAACCGCGGCTTCACAACGTGCGGCGGGGGCGGATGGAGATGTTCGCAACTGGGGCCAATTTCGCGGGGCAGCGGTCGGTAGCGATGCGTCCACGGAGAGGCCATGGGGCGGGGCCGGT
>JAUYES010000335.1 GCA_030691225.1 Holophaga sp.
TGCCGGAATTGCAACCGCCGTAGAAGCCCGTCAGGCTGGCATTCAGGAAATCTTGCTACTCGAGAAAGGCCCAACCCATAGCTTTTCCATTGAGAAGCTCTATACGCCGGGAAAACGGGTAGACAAGGTTTATCTCGGCCAAGAAGTTGAATGCAAAGGCAGCGTGTGCATCGTCGATGGAAACCGGGAAAGTGTGCTTCAGGCCATGGACACTTTCGTAAAACAATTTGCTCTTCCTATTTCCTTTGAAACCGAAGTCACCTCCATTGACCGCCAAGAGGACGGGCTGTTCCTTGTGGAAGACAGCAAGGGACTGCGATACCGCTCCCGAACTGTCGTCATCGCCATCGGCGTCTATGGCCGACCCAATAAACCGGATTACCCAATTCCATCGAGCCTGAAAGGTCACACTCACTTCGATCTGACCCAAGACATCCCCACAGGGGAAAGTGTCTTGGTGGTGGGAGGTGGAAATACCGCGTTGGAATACGTGGCTTTTCTTTACGCAGACCACCCCGTGACCCTTGCCTATCGCGGTTCTCACTTTGTGAAGGCCAATGATGTTAATCGCAGCATTCTCCAGAGACTCCAAGATCAAGGGGATGCCAGAATCTGGACCCAAGCTGATATCACCTCCATACGGGATGCGGGCGAGTCGCCTAGGGTCGAAGCCACCTTTAAGGACGGACGCACGGCCCGTTTTGATCATGTGCTTTTTGCCCTCGGCGGAGCCACACCCCACGGCTTTCTTCAACAAGCAGGTGTCGAACTAGATGGAAAATCACCCCAGGTAGATCATCGTTTCCATACCAACGTGCCTGGGCTTTTCCTTGCGGGCGACCTGGTAGCCGCAGGAAAAGGATCCATTGTAAAAGCCTTTAACACCGGGCATAAAGTTGTCTGGGACGGGCTCTGCGCCGATCATCTTGAATGCAGAATTCCCGGTTCAAAGGATTCTTGATGCGCTCCTTAGCGATCGTGGGACCTGGAGTCCTAGGCCTTTCCCTGGCTCGGCACGCCGCTGAGCGAGGAATGACCGTCCGTTTGGTAGGCCGCGATCGTGCACATGCCGAGAATGGTCTGCAAAAAATCGTGACCTCATGGAAACGAAGGCTGAACGAAGGTCGGCTCAACCTGGATGCCTTTCGATTACTGACAACCCGGCTTGGCACCTCCGATACCCCAAAGGAAGCCATTCAGGATGCTTTTGCACTCGTTGAGGCACTTCCCGAGGAACTTCAACTCAAACAAACATTCTG
>JAUYES010000345.1 GCA_030691225.1 Holophaga sp.
CGCCGAAAAAATGCTAGCCACCTTCATCAAGCGAGCCCGCCCCAATCGCGGCCTGGCACGCACCCGCATCGTGGTCAGCGTGCCGCCCCGAGCCCATCAAGTGGCTCGCCGCGCGGTCAAACAGGTCTGCTACGACGCCAAGGCTGGGGAAGTCTTTTTGGTGGATCAGGCCATGGTGGCGGCCATCGGCGCCGGTTTGGCCATCAATGAGAAGCGCGGCTGCATGATCGTGGACGTGGGCGGAGGCACTACGGATGTCGCCGTTATTTCCTACAACGGTAAGGTCTTTTCCGATTCCATTCTCATTGCGGGCGATGAGATGGACGAAGCCATCATCAAATACATCCGCGAGAAGTACAACGTTCTGATCTCAGAATCCGCCGCCGAAGAAGTGAAGTGGAACCTTGGTTCTGCCTTCCCCTCCGAGAAGCCCCGCACCATGAACATCTCCGGTCGGGATCAATTCGAAGGCCTGCCCAAGACGCTCGTCCTCAACGACACCGAAATTCGCGAAGCCCTGGCCGAACCCATCAGCGCCATCATCGATCTGGTGCGCAAGGCCCTCAACGAAACGCCACCCCAGTTGGCGGCAGATCTCATCGAGCGCGGCATCTGCATTACCGGTGGCGGCTCCAAGATCCAGGGTTTGGATGTGCGGCTTTCCAAGGAAACCCATTTGCCTTGCTATCGTGCTGAGAACCCGGAAACGGCGGTGGTGCGCGGCACGGCGATGCTCCTAAATGACATCCCCTTCCTTAGGCGCATTCAGATATTGGATTAGGGTCTGTTTTCAAAGTGGGGTGTGGCCGCGCGAGTGGCGCCGCCCAAGCAAACCAAATATCAGTTAGCCTCGGTACCGCCGAGGGCGGTGCCGAGAAGGAGAGCGACGATGGCCATAGCGGGACTATGGACGAGGAGTTCGACGCAGAGTTGCGCCGGGCGCCGCCACTCGCCCTTCGGGACGCTGCCAGGCGCGCCCCCGGTTGCGTTGAGGGCCTCGAACGATGAACCACATCGCCCTTCGGCCCTCGCCTTACCGGATGACGCGCCTGACTGCGTCGCGGCTCGCATCCACTTTAAAAACAGACCCTTATGAGAGTTCGTGCCTGGGGTTGGAACCCCTCTGGGCGCAGGCGCTGGGGTATTTTGGCGCTCTGGCTGGGGCATGTTCTTTGGGTTTTCCTGGGGCGCAACCCGGTGGCCTCTTGGGAAAAAGCACTAGGTGTGCTCTCGCGCCCCTCTCAGATCGTCAGCGCTCGCCTCGAAAATTGGAAATACCAGCGCGGCCAGCGCGCTGGCAACCATCAGGCCGCCGAGGCTGAAATCAAGGCCCTGCGACAGCGCGTGGAATACCTTCAAACCACGGCCATTGCCGACATCCAAAAAATCACCGAAGCCGAGGAAGCCGTTCGCCTGCTTGGCCTTAAGCGGCAATTACCCTTGGAGACTCGCGGAGCGCGGGTCATTGCCAATCTGCGGAACGCACCCTTCGGCGGGCTTGTCCTCGACCAGGGAGAGGATATTGGCCTAGTCCCAGATCAAGGTGTGATCTGTCCCGAAGGCGTTGTGGGGCGAATCTGGTCCGTGGTTTTCCAACAAGCCAGCGTGCTGCCCTTGGATGCTTTCAACGCCTCCACCGCCGTAATGCTGGCCCGAAGCCGGGCCACAGGCGTGCTTCAAGGTGTGGCGCCGGGCAAGGCCGAGATCCGCTACATCGGGCGCCAGGAAGCTGTTCAGGTTGGAGAACCTGTTTTCACCTCGGGCCTGGACCGGGTCTTCCCGCGTGGCCTTTTGGTGGGCTATGTGACCGCAGTAAAACCCAGGGATCAGGAACTGAGCCTGGAAGTCGCCCTGGCCGCACCTCTCGATCGGGTGCATCTGGTTTTAGTGTTGCCAGCCAAACCCCCCATGCAGATTCAGCCGCCCTCGGCTCCGCCGCCCCAACTTCCTGTCCGAGGTGGTAAGTGAATAATCCAGCCACCTCACACCCATTTCGCCTTCTCCTATTTACCCTGCTGAATTTGGGGTGCATCTATCACGCTGCCCCTTGGCCCGCAGTGCAGGCGGTCCTGAATGCCTTCCTGGTATTGGCGCTGGCCCCGGAATTCCGCTCAATCCTGGTCGGCGCCTTCTGGGCGGCCATGGCGGGCTGGGTCTTGGAAGGCACCATGCGCTCTTACCCCCATCTGGGCGGCACCGCATTAGGGAACTTGACGACCACGATCCTGGCGGCTTGGACCCTCGCTCAATGGCCAACGAGCGCGCGCCAGGCTTTTCTTTCCCGCCTCGCAGTATTAACGGTAATCCATGCCCTGCTCGTGCACGGTGCGGTCCGCATCGCCTGTGGTCCCCATCCCTGGGGCTGGGGAGGCTGGCTACTGACCTTGGTCACCGTGCCACTCTGGGGCACCTTGGCCTTCAAACTCCATCGCCCGCTTCACCGGAGGTAGGCCATGCCGGAGGGTCAGGTCCACCATTCCATTCAAAAACGCATCGGGGTGCTCAAAGTTCTGGTGTGGTCGGTCATCGCCATTCTGCTGATGGCCTATGGTTGGGTGCAGTTGATCAAGCGCCGGGAGATGCAGGAACTCGCCCTGCGCCAAGCCGTGAAGAACCGCACCACACCTGCCCCTCGCGGCGTCATCTTCGATCGCAACGGCCACAAGCTGGTGGATAATCGGCGTGCTCTGCATTTGGTTATCCAAGCCGAGGAATTGCCCAACGACCCCAAGTCGGTTGAAGATCTGGCTGCTCATATCGGGCGGGATCCAGACGAACTCAAGCGCCGCATCGCGCACAGCCGGAAGGCTGGCGGCAATTACATGGTCGTGCTCCAGGAAAACCTGGATGACCTGGGTCTCGCCCAGGCAGAACTCCTGCGAGCACGCTTTCCCTTTCTAAGTATTCAAACAGCTCCTCGACGATCGTACTTCGGCGAAGACCTAGCAGGCCATGCGCTGGGCTACGTGGGCGAAGTGGATGAAAAACTGCTCGAAAAATATCCCAACCGCTACCACCTGGGTGAATTCATCGGCCGCAGCGGATTTGAGGCCACACACAACGACGATATTCGCGGCGTCGATGGCATGCGTCAGATTCTGGTCGATCACCTGGGGCGAGAGATGGCGCTCTATGGGGTGCAAGAAGCCGTTGCGGGACGCAGCGTATTTCTCACTCTGGATGCGGGTTTGCAGCGAGTCCTCAAGGATGCCTTCGGCACCGAAAACGGCGCCGGTGTCGTGATCGATCTGAGGGATGGTGGCATTCTCGCCCTGTATTCCGCACCTTCTATCGACCCCAACGTATTTTTGAATCGCCTGAGCCAAGAGCAGGTGGATTACTTCATGCGCGATCCTGTAAAGCGCATGCTGAACCGAGTCACGCAGGGGCTCTATCCGCCAGGCTCCACCTTCAAGCTGCTGACCGCACTGGCGGCAATGGAAAAGGGCATCCTGAAACAAGAAACCGTCTTCCATTGCGCCGGCCAGAAAACTTTCTACAACCGAGTGTTCCGGTGCGACGCAGTGCATGGGTCCGTAAACCTGACCCAAGCCATTGCCCACAGCTGCAATAACTATTTTTACGAACTGGGCATGCGCCTCGATGTGGACGAGATAAACGCCACCGCTCAAAAATACGGAATTCTTGAAAAAACCGGCATCGATCTTCCCAACGAAGCCATGTCACGGGTTCCCAGCCGGGCCTGGGCCAAAGAATTCCGCCCAAAAGAGCCCAAGTGGTACGCGGGTGAAACCATCAGCGTCGCCATCGGCCAGGGCCAGAATGCCCTCACTCCCATTGCCTTGGCGCGGTTTTTCGCAATGCTGGCCACCAAGGGAAAACTGCTCACCCCTCATCTGTTTTACGGTTTCCGCAACGACACGACTGGGCAAATGGATCTCGCTCAACCCGCACCACCCAGAGACACCCAGCTCGATCCAAAAATCTGGTCCGTGCTGGATGAAGGCCTTTTCCAAGTCGTGAAGGTAGGCACCGCCAAGGCCTCCAATATTCCGGGCTTCGATATGGTGGGCAAGACGGGCACCTCCCAGGTCCGCAGCCTCGGCGCCAGTCGTGAGGAATCGCGAAGGCAGGAGAAGAAATTCCGGGATAACGCCCTCTTTGCGGGCTATGCACCCAGGGATAACCCCCAAATCGCCTTCGTCGTGATCGCAGAAAATGCCGGTTTTGGTGCCTCCTCTGCGGCCCCCGTCGCCAAAAAGCTCTGCGAATATTGGTTCCTTACCCGCCCCAAAAATCCTTTGCCACCCCCCAGCGCTAAAATCCCCGAGGCACTGCAACTCGAACCCAAGCCCGAGGAGACGGAATGATTCGCACCCGCCTCCGAACCCTCGATATGCAATTGCTCTTGCCCATGCTCCTGCTAGTGCTGATGGGCACCCTCACGCTCTACTCAGCTGGGCGCGGCACTTCCCAAGCCACTATTTGGATCAAGCAGAGCCTCTGGTATCTCATGGGATTCGTCGCCTTGACCTACGTAACAAGCCAGAATCCCCGACACATCTTCCGCCTAAGTTTGGTCCTTTACGTGCTGGGCATCCTGGCGCTCATTGCCGTTTTCCTGATCGGGAAAAAAATCGGCGGGGCCCAGCGTTGGATCGTGGTGGGAGGGCTAACCTTACAGCCCAGCGAACTAATGAAATGGCTAACGCTGCTCTTTGTTGCCCAACACCTTGGTTCTCGCCCTCCCCAAC
>JAUYES010000346.1 GCA_030691225.1 Holophaga sp.
CGGGCGTATTTTGCGAATCCTCGGTTGACCAATGGGGCGGCTTACACGTTCACGCGGATCGTTTTGCAGTTGTTGGAGAAGCACAAGCCTAGCCATGTGGCCTGCGTGTTTGACCGGCCAGAGCCGACCTTTCGGCATGAGATCTATCCTGAGTACAAGGCCAACCGGGCAGAAATGCCGGAGGATCTCCGGCCGCAGATTCCGCTGATTCGTCAGCTGATCGAAGCACTCGATATTCCAATCGTGGAATTGGCGGGCTATGAGGCCGATGATGTGATGGCAACGCTGGCCCGGGAATCGGCGGTGCACGGCCTTCCGGCCGTGATCGTGAGCCCGGATAAGGATTTGCTCCAGTTGGTGGACGACGAAAAGCAGATCCAGGTGCTCAACACCAAGGACGGCGAAATCTGGCATGACCGGGCGGGGGTGCGGGAACGCATGGGTGTGTGGCCGGAGCAGGT
Source organism: Holophaga sp. (assembly GCA_030691225.1). Classification (GTDB taxonomy): domain Bacteria; phylum Acidobacteriota; class Holophagae; order Holophagales; family Holophagaceae; genus JAYREN01. Next base: position 462 of record JAUYES010000346.1, read on the forward strand.
TGTGGACTACCTGACGATCCTGGGCGACGCCTCCGATAACGTGAAGGGCGTGCCTGGGATCGGCGAAAAGGGCGCCTCCCAGTTGCTGGAAACTTTCGGCAGTTTGGAGGCCATTCTTGCGGCGAAGGATCAGCTCAAGCCCCGGCAACGGGCCGGGCTCGACGAAGCCGCGCCCTGGCTGGAACTCACCAAGCGTTTGGTGACGGTGGTGACCGATTTGAAACTGCCGCTGCATCCGAAGGATTTGCGCTATTCCGGTGTCAACGATGCCAAGGCTCGCGCCACCTTCAAGGCCTTAGGTTTCCAGGGGCTCACCAAGGAATTCACCCAGTCTTCGGTGGCTTCGGGCGTGGAGCGCCGCTACCGGGCCGCCACTTCCGCCAAGGATCTGGAAGCCGCCGTGGTGGCCTGTCGAGCGGCCGGGGGATTCGGTCTGGATACAGAAACCACCAGCATTGAAGCCACCCGCGGCCACATGGTCGGGCTCAGCCTCGCCTGGGCCGAGAACGAGGGATTGTATGTGCCCTTGGCTCACCTGAGCCCTGCGAACAAAGACCTGGAAGGCGCGCTACCTGGTTTGTTGCCGGAATCAGGCCTCTCGGAAGCGCTATTGGATCTCCAGGGCGATCCGGGGCAGTACTGGCTTGAACTGGCTCCCTTCTTGGATCCACGCAATGTTCCCTTTGCCGATGTTCAGCGCATTCTGGGGCCCCTGCTGACCGATCCCGACGTTTTGAAAGTCGGTCAGAACCTTAAATACGATCTGATTGTGTTGGCGCGGCACGGATTCGCAGTGAAAGGGATCGGTGACGATTCCATGGTGCAGAGTTTCCTGGTGGAGCCGGGGTTGCGCCACAATCTGGACGATCTCAGCTCTCGCCATTTGGATATTCGTCCCATCGCCTTCGAAACCATCGTGGGCAAGGGCAAGACGCAAAAACGCTTTGACGAGGCCGTGTTCGAAGAAGCCGTGCAGTACGCCGCCGAGGATGCGGATCTGGCGCTGCAACTCTGTCGAAAGATGGGGCCAGAACTATCCGAAGGTGCACTGAGATTGCTTTACCGCGAGGTGGATCTGCCCTTGGTGGAGGTCCTTGCGGAGATGGAACGCACGGGTGTTCGCCTCGATCTCGTGGAACTCTCGCGGCTCTCGGTGCAGATGCAGAGCGATCGCAAGCGTTCTGAAACCCGGGTTCTTGAATTGGCGGGCGAGCCCTTCAACCTCAACAGCCCTGCCCAACTCGGCCGGATTCTCTTCGAGAAACTTGGCTACAAACCCGTGAAATTCACGGGCAAAACGAAGGCTCCTTCCACGGATGAAGAAGTCTTGGAGGAACTGGCCACCAAGGAGAATGCGGAAATCGCTCGGGAACTGCTGCGTCACCGTGAACTGGCGAAGTTGTTGGGCACCTATGTCGAAGCCTTACCCACCATG
>JAUYES010000348.1 GCA_030691225.1 Holophaga sp.
GATGGTGGATGGCACCGGCATGTGCGGTGGCTGCCGGGTCACCGTGGGCGGTGAATTCAAGTTCGCCTGCTTCGATGGCCCCGATTTCGATGGCCATAAAGTGGACTTCCAGATGCTACGCATGCGGCAGAACTGGTACAAGGAAGATGAACAAGAGGCGGGCGGCCATACCTGCCGCGTGGGCCGCAATACCGTGGCGCCTTTGACCGATGCCGATCTGCCCACAATTGAGCCCGTGGCGGATTTCGATTGGCGCGGGGCGGATCTCGCGGCGCTCAAGGCACCCCAGCGCATGAAGATTCCCCGCCAGGAAATGGCTTGTCAGGAACCTTCCGTGCGCATCACCAACTTCATGGAGGTCTCCCTTGGTTTGAACGCCGAGCAGGCCCGCCTGGAAGCCGCGCGCTGCCTTCAGTGCAAGAAACCCACCTGCATCGATGGTTGCCCCGTGGGCATCGATATTCCGGGTTTCCTCAAGCAGATTGAATCAGGCAATCCCAAGGAAGCCGGGCTGATTCTGAAGCGCTATTCGGCCCTGCCTTCCGTATGCGGTCGGGTGTGCCCCCAGGAGAAGCAGTGTGAAGCCCGCTGTGTGGTGGGCCTCAAGGGCGATTCCGTGTCCATCGGTCGCTTGGAGCGCTATGCTGCCGATAGCCTGCTGGAGGGCGATTCCAAGTTGCCGGATATCGCACCTGCAACGGGTAAAAAGGTGGCCATTGTGGGTGCCGGTCCAGCAGGGTTGGCCACGGCGGGTGAACTCATCCAGAAGGGCCACGAGGTGACCGTCTACGATGCGCTCCATAAGCCCGGTGGCGTGCTGCTCTACGGCATTCCTGAATTTCGTCTGCCCAATGCCATCGTGGATGCCGAAGTGCAGGCCCTTCGCAGCCTCGGCGTGAAGTTCGTGCTGAATACCCTCGTGGGTCGCGCCATGACTCTGGAAGAGCTGCGCCAGGAATACGACGCCATCTTCCTGGGCACGGGCGCCGGATTACCCCGGATGCTTGGCATTCCCGGCGAAGAATTCAAGGGCGTCTACACCGCCAACGAATTCCTGACCCGAGTGAACCTCATGCGGGCCGATCTCTTTCCCCAGTTCGGTACGCCCATCACCATCGGCAAGCATGTGATCGTCGTGGGTTGCGGCAACACCGCCATGGATGCAGCCCGTTGCTCCAAGCGTTTGGGGGCGGAAGTGACCGTGGTCTATCGACGCTCCGTGGCGGAATCCACCGCCCGCAAGGAGGAGTTGGAACACGCCATGGAGGAAGGCATTGTCTTCCGCTGGCTGACCACGCCCCTCTCTGTGAAGGGCAATGACCAGGGCTGGATCACCGAAGCCGAGTGCGGCCTGATGGAACTCACTGAGCCCGGCGCCGATGGGCGTCGCGGCGTGAGGGATACCGGCCAGCGCGAGACCATGCCTTGCGACACGCTGGTGGTGGCCCTTGGCTGCGCCGTGAATCCGCTCATCGCCCAGACCGAGAAGAACCTGAAGACGCTGCGGGGCGGTGTCGTAGTGGTGGATGAAAGCACCGGTGAAACCACCGTGCCCGGCGTGTACGCCGGAGGCGACGTGATCACCGGCGGT
>JAUYES010000353.1 GCA_030691225.1 Holophaga sp.
CTTGGGCCTCTTCAATGCCTCGGCCGTAAATCAGCGGATCGCCGCCCTTGAGTCGCACCACGCGACAACCGGCCTGAGCATGAGTGACCAACAACCGATGAATGCGTTCCTGGGGCGTGCTTTCCTGACCGCAGCGCTTGCCCACCGGGATCACGATCGCACCTGTAGGGTAGAGTTCCGCGAAGCTGGGATCCAAAAGTGCGTCGGGCAGGATTACATCGGCAGTTTGAAGCCGTCGAAGCCCCTTGAGCGTTAGGAAGTCCGGATGACCTGGGCCAGCACCCACAAGGCTGACGAAGCCCAGCGAAGGCGCTGCTTCAGGTTCGACTCGGCGTGACTGGCTCATGGAATCTCGCGATAAGGCTTCGGGCAACAAGGCATTCGACTCGGTTCATTTGGCAACCCATGGGCCTGGGACACATCGCGAGTGAGGTTGTCTTGGTGCGGCTCATGGGAACTCCTGCGGTTGGCGACGGGTCGTGGAATGAACGACCCCGTGATTCAAGATGCACCTGAAAATCGTGTATGTCAACTAAGTTAATAGAAAAGCTTTAAAATAGATTATATACGTGATGCTTTTGCCGAGCCCACGTCGCTGTGTCGCTAAACGCAGATGCCATGGGCTCGTAGCCGTCCTGTCTGTCTCACGAGGTTTCAATGCGCTCGATTTTTCCGGTTTTTCTCATTGCCGCCGCTCCTTTGTGTTTTGCCCAGACCCGAGGGTGGGAGGAGGGTGTGGAGCAAGCTTTTGCGACTGGAGGTCGGGCCGTGTTGCGTCTTTCGACGGGCGTTTACACCGTGGTCGGGGGCGAAGAAGGCAAGGTGAAAGTGCGCTGGAGCACCAAGAATCCCCATCAAATGAAAGAGGTGGAGGTAAAGCTGGAAGTCAAGGGCTCCGAGGTGTTCCTTAAGACCCACGGCCCTAAGGATGATTTTCGGGTCTTCATTGAGCTTCCCAAACGCACCCATCTCGATGCTCGACTCACCGTAGGCCTGTTGGCGGTTTCCGGGATCGAAGGCGACAAAAAGTTGGATCTCAACATCGGCGAAATGAAAGTGGAAGTGCCTGATTCCGGACTCTATCGCTCAGCCAATGCCTCGGTCCGCATCGGAGAACTTGCGGCCAAGGCCTTCAAGTGCAATGAGGAAGGTCTCTTCAATCGCCTGCGTTGGAAGGGCACTGGCGCCTACACCTTCGAGGCTCGCGTCGGTATCGGTGAGGCCACCTTTTCGGGCCCCGAACGCTGATTCGAGCGTTTACTTAGGCATTTCCAAAGGCCTTCTCTCGCGGAATCCACTAGCCTTGGGTTCAAGGAGTTTCGATGAAGAGCCGTTCTCTGCGCGCCCAGGAAGAACTTGCTGCGGGCTTCAACTGTGCCGCTTCCGTGTTGGCGGCCTTTGCCGAGGAATGCGGGATGCCGCTCCCACAGGCCCGCCGTGTGGCGGGTGCCTTTGGCGGCGGAATGGGTCGATCGGGCTCCGGTCCATGTGGCGCGGCCTCGGGCGGATTGATGGCCTTGGGGCTGATCTTTGGAAAAACGGAACCGGAGGATGATGACGCCCGGGACCGCTGTTATGCCGAAGGGAAAGACTTTTTGCAGGCCTTCCAGGAGCGTTGCAACGGTCTGAGTTGCTGCGAGCTTTTGGGCCATGATGTATCGGATCCAGACCAGTATCTTTTGGCGAAAACCTCGGGCGCCTTTGCCGAGCGGTGCCCGAAATTCCTGGAGGTCGCGGTGGAACTGGTGGAGGCTCGCCTTCCCAAACCCGCCCAGGCTGTGACAATTCCGGACCAATCCAGGAGAAACGTCACCGAAGGGTGATTTCTCGCGGCGCATTATTGACGGGGACCGCCGAGAAGCGATACCTATCAAGCCGGTACATCCACTGCTGAGGTCACTATGCAAAGCAATGTTGGGCTGGTTCGGTATGAATAAATGCCTGGGTTGGGTTCTTGCGGTCCTGACGGTTTCTGTAACCGTTCTCGCCCAAACGCCCGGGAACGTTGCCTCCTTTGCTCTGACCCGCAGTGTCGTGAGGGTTACGGGGGGTGGATCCTGCGATGCGCCTCGCCAGGGCAGCGGTGTCGTTGTGGCGCCTGGATTGGTGGCCACCAATGCCCATGTCGCTGGTGAATCCATCGCGTTGATTGTTTGGAAGGATGATCGCTCTTGGCCTGCCCAAATCGAGGCTGTGGCGCCGGAAATGGATCTTTGCCTGCTGAGGGTGCCTGGGCTCACGGTGCCTGAAGCGGAAGTGGCTGCCCCGGAACAATTGATGCCGGGCCTCGAGGTGATTTCGGTGGGCTACCCCGGAACCAAAACGCCTGTAATCCAAGCAGGGCGGCTTACCTTCCTCTGGTCCTATTGCGGGAGCAAGCTCATCCAGTCCGATGCCCTGACTCAAAAGGGGTCCAGCGGAGGCGGTCTGTTTTCCAAAGATGGCCGTTTATTGGGTATCACGACCTTCGTCTTCCATTCTTCTGGTTTCATGAATTTTTCCATTCCAGCCGCATGGGTTAAATCCCTGATTCAGCGCCCTCGACCAGAGGCACCGATCGCTCTCTGTCGACCCATGGATGCAATCCTGCGAGATTTCTTGGGAGAAATGTCGGAGGACCCTGCTAACGGGGAGAATTGGGAAGGCTTCACGCGATCCTGGGTCAAGGACAATCCCAAAGATCCAAATGCGTGGACGGCTCTCGGCTACGCCCTGCACCGTAAGCTGGAGACCCAGGCAACTGCCAACACTGTTCTAAATTCCCAACTCCTGGAAGAGACTGCCGCCGCAGCCACCAAGGCCATCCAGCTGGACGCCAATCACGCTCGGGCATGGAATAACCTAGGGGTGACCCTGGGTCTTGAGAATCGTTATGAGGAGGCACAGCGGGCCTACCAGAAAGCTATA
>JAUYES010000357.1 GCA_030691225.1 Holophaga sp.
CTTCAACGCGGTAGCCCCAGTCGGCCAGGAGCGTGAGCAGCATGTTCCTGTGGCCGGAGTCATCATCGACAACGAGCAGCTTCGTCTTGGAGGGCTTCACCTTTCGATCTCCTCTACGGCCTGCCCTTCCAGGGGCAGCAGGATGGTGAACGTGGTTCCGGTGCCGGGTTGGCTTTCCACCTTGATCTCCCCGTCATGCCCCTCCACGACCCGATGCACGATGGCAAGGCCCAGCCCAGTGCCGGAAGGCCTCGTGGTGAAGTAGGGGTTGAAGATGTTGGCGATGACATCCGGGGACATGCCCTTGCCCGTGTCGCTGATGCGCACGGCAAGTCGGCCTGGACTGCCCTCTTGATGGGCCGACACCTCCAGCACGCCGTTTCGGTCCATGGCCTGGACGGCGTTGAGGAACAGATTCAGCAGCACCTGGGTCATCCGTTCCGCATCCAGGGGGACCGGGAGGAGGGCTTCGTCCTTCTGGAAGCGGACCTCCACGCCCTTGGCCAAGGCATCCGACCCGCACAGGCGCAAGGCCCGCTCAATGACCGCGTTGACGTCCTCATTCTTGAGAACGGGCTGGCCCGGCTTGGCAAACTCCAGCAGCTCGGAGACGACCCGGTTGAGCCGGTCCACCTCCTGAATCATCACCTTGGCCGCGTCCTTGTCCGGCCCATCCGTCTTGATCTTTCCGGCCAGATAGGTGGCGAAGCCCTTGATGGAACTGAGGGGGTTGCGGATTTCATGAGCGATGCCAGCGGCGAGGTTCCCCAGGGCCGAAAGGCGCTCATTGCGCCGCACCTGCTCCTGAAGGCGCTTGATCTCGCCAAGGTCGCGCAGGATGAACAGGTGGCCCAGGAACAGGCCCTCCTCGTTGACGATGCGGGACGCGCTGAGGCTGACCGGAGTGCGCTTGCCCGACTCGGACACCAACACCGTCTCCCGCTCAAGAACGGACTCCCCCTGTGCCAACTCTGAGGCATAGGACTCCCAGTCCAGGCCTCCGATGCCGTGCAGCGGCGTTCCGGCAAGCTTCTCGAAGCCGACCCCGAGCAGTGCTGACGCCGTCCCGTTGGTCAGGGCGACACGACCATCCGGATCAGTGGTCAGCAGGCCCACAGGGAGGCTTGTCACGACTTCGGAGGCAAAGGCTCGCGCATCCTGAAGCAGCCGCCGGGAACGCCGGTAGTTCTGCGCCCAGAACAGGGAGACGAAGCCACCAAGGCCAAGCAGCCCCACCAGCAGGGCGATGACCAGCGTGTTCCGTGAGTCCTCCTCAAGGGCTGCCTCGAAGGGGCGCACGTCGAGGCCCACGAAGAGCACCTGTTTCTCCTGCGGAGAAGGCTTGGCCATTCCAGGCATCGGGCGCATGGAGGTGCCAGGGTTCCACCACGAGCATTCGCCCATGGGTTCATGCCACATTTCCTGCCGGAAACCGGGTTGCGGGGAGAAGGATTTATACACCTCGAAGACCTTGCCGACCTCCGGTGAATCCGTGATCCGCCATTTCTGGGAATCGCCAGCGCCGAGCGTGGCCATGGTGTCTGCGTCGTAGCTATGTGTCCCGATCTTCGACCTGTCACTGTGGGCCAGAATCAGGCCGGACCGGTCCGTCACCATC
>JAUYES010000362.1 GCA_030691225.1 Holophaga sp.
GCAGGCATCGGCATCGATATAGATTTGAATCACTCAGGGACCTTTCGAGGAGGGAGGGCGGTCCAGCGAGTAGCGGCTTCGGTGCCGGGGCCTTGTCTAGGCTAGTGCACCCCGCTCGAAATAATTGGATCAAAGTACCTGAAGGCAGCCTCGATTTTGAGCAGGGTTGGACTATGCTCATGATTCGTCGGCGAAGCGTGCGATGAAAGCCGATGACGTAGATGACAGCAGTGGACAAACCTGGTGCCTCGTGAAAATCATGGATTCGCCAATTCTATTTTTCCTAGTGCTAGGCGCGGCAGGGATGGTTCTCGTTGCAATTCTTCTGCTGCGTCGATTCCGTTTGCGCCGAGCGGCCACCCGGCAAGCTCACGAAATCAAGGTTCAGGCTGAATTGGCCGCCCAACTTGAAGAACGTCTGCACGTAGAAGACACCTTGCGCCGGGCGCTGGCGATGTTCCATTTGCTACAGGATGTTACTGCCGCCGGGGGGGTGGCGCGCACCCTGGAAGAGGCCATTCAAAGCTGCCTAGATATCGTGTGCAGTTATACCGGTTGGCCGGTGGCCCATGCCTTATCCCCTGTTTTTCCGGTAAATACCTCACCGAAACTTCAACCCATGGGCATCTGGCATCTTGAATGTCCGCACGACTACGAAGCCTTTCTTCGAGCGGGAGAGAAAAAGGCTCTAACGATGGGCAAGGGCTTACCCGGCAAGGCTTGGTCGAGTCGTCGGGTGACATGGATGCGCTATATGGAGGATCCAACCTCCAACACCTTTTTTCGCCGAGCCTTGGAAGTAGGGTTGGTGATGGGCTTTGCCATTCCTGTTTTTAAAAACGATGAGCTGGCCTTTGTCCTTGAATTCTTTTCTCCGCCCATTCCGAATCCCGACGACACGATGCTCAATGCCCTGGCCGGCGTGGGAGAACAATTAGGCCGGATGGTCGAACGGGTGGAGGCGGAAGAGGAGCTGGCCAAACTCAATGTCCGCCTCGTGGAGTTGAACGATGAAAAAAATCAATTCATGGGAATCGCTTCCCATGACTTAAAAAATCCACTCAACACCATCGGCCTATCGGGAGAGTTGCTGGCAACAGGTGACCTCGCTACCGAGGAAGTCATCGCGATTGGCAATCGCATCGCGCAAGAGGCTCACCGAGCCAGTCATCTAATTCAAAAACTGCTGGATGTCACGGCCATCGAGTCGGGCAAGTTCAACCTCAAGTTTGGCCAGGTGAGCCTCGGTGATGTGCTCATGTACGTGCAGGCCAAGTACCAGGACCGGGCCCAAGCTAAAGGCCAGGCGATCACCCTGGACTTTGGCGGTCAGGATGTTTTGGTCTGGGCCGACCCGGAGTATCTCCAGGAAGTGCTGGATAATCTGGTGAGCAACGCCCTCAAGTTCATGGCGCCGGGGCCACCGCTACACACTGTGAATCTGCGCCTTTCCTGTGAGGAAGGCGTCGGCATTGTTGAGGTCGAGGACGAGGGGCCCGGCTTCAGC
>JAUYES010000366.1 GCA_030691225.1 Holophaga sp.
CGTATGGCAAGGTAAGAGCTGTATGTTGGTTCTTTGGACGCTGAGGTGTGGCTATGAAACGCAATCTCTGGATCGGTTTAGGGTCAGTGGGAATCCTGCTGGCAGGCAGCGTGGTCTATTTCTCCATGCGCCCAAAGGAAGCCATCAAATGGCGCCAAGCAAAGGTTGAGCGTGGCAACATCACTCAAAAAATCAGCGCCACGGGCACGGTTTCGGCCATGGTCCAGGTGGCCGTTGGCACCCAGGTTTCGGGCGTTATCTCGGCCCTTTACGCGGACTACAACAGTCTCGTAAAGAAGGGCCAGATCATCGCCCAAATCGATCCCACGATTCTGGAAATCAATCTGCGGGATGCCGAAGCCAGCCTTCAGCGTGCCCAGGCCACCTTCGATAACAGCAAGGCCGACTTCGAGCGCAACAAACGCTTGGCCAAAGAGAAACTGGTCTCCGTTCAGGATCTCGATACCAAGGAGACCACGCTCAAAACAGCTTCGGGCAACCTGGAATCGGCCCAAGCCTCTGTCGTTCGCGCCAAAGCCAACCTCGCCTATTGCAACATCACCGCCCCGGTTGATGGCGTGGTAATCGCTCGCTTGGCCGATGTCGGCCAGACCGTGGCAGCCAGCTTCAGCACCCCCAATCTCTTCCAGATCGCGCAGGATCTTTCGAAGATGAAGATCGAAGTCTCCATCGATGAGGCCGATATCGACGAAATCAAGAAGGGGCAGAAGGCCTTCTTCACGGTGGATAGCCTGCCGGACAAGCAATTTGCGGCCACCGTGAGCCAGGTTCGCCTGGAACCCACCACCAACCAAAATGTGGTCACCTACAAGGTGGTGCTGGAAGTTCCGAATGAACCCCTGCCCGGTTCGGATGCTCCCGAGAATGCCAATTCTTCGAAACCCGAGGGGCGCCGGATGGCATCCGCCGGCGCACCCGGTGGTGGCCAGGAGCGCGGTCCTGCGGGCGATATGAACCCGGACCAGATGTGGGAAAGGATGAAGGACCGCATCCAAGAACGGAACCCGGGCATCACGAAAGAAGACTGGATCAAGCGCATGAAGGAACGGATGAAGGAACGCACTCAACCCGCCGCGCCCGCAAAGCAGAGTTCCATGGATCGCCAATCTGCCGCCCACACTCCCGGTGGTGTTAGTCAATTGGGCGGTCCCACCTTCAGTGGCAATTTGGCGTTGCGCCCCGGAATGACCGCGAATGTCACCATCATGACCAATAGTCGCCAAGACGTTTTCAAGGTTCCAAACGCTTCGCTTCGCTTCAACCCCAACGCCTTCCTTAAGGATGAGAAGAAGCCCGACGCCCCCCGTACGGGCAGACTGGGACAGCCCATGAGTTTCCCGGGGGCACGCCCCGGTGGCGGTCAGGGTCAAGGTGGACGAGTCTCGGGCATGGTTTCTCGCCGCGAAGACAAAGTGTGGGTCATGGAAAATGGCAAACCCAAGTCCATCACCGTGAAGGCAGGCCTCACGGATGGCCAATTCACCGAAGTTTCTGGTGAAGACCTCAAGGAGGGCATGGAGATCCTCATTGGCGTGGAACCCTCCAAGACGGCAGCATCGCCCATGGGCGGAATGCCTGGCGGTCGGCGCTAGCGCCGGAGGCAACCATGGCTTTCTTTGAATTCATCAAGCTCGCCCTTTTCTCGGCATCGCCTGCGGCGATACGCGAGACTGCAACATCAACCGCACCGGCTTCGAAGGGGGATTGAGACATGGCCTTCTTTGAGTTCATCAAGCTCGCCCTTTTCGCAATCACCCGTAATAAAACCCGGGCCTTTCTCACCATGCTCGGCATCATCGTGGGCGTGGGTGCAGTTATCGCCATGATTGGGATCGGCGAAGGCTCTAAACGTGCCTCCATCGCCCTCATCCAGAACATGGGTTCCAATATGCTGACCATTTTTCCGGGTGGCGGCGGCAGCAGCCACGGCGGGCCTCAAGCCATGGGCTCGGGGGAAATCCTGAAGCCCGAGGACTGCCTGCTCATCCAGCACGAATTAGGCAACTCCAGCGTAATCGCCGCCACACCTCAGGTATCCACCAGTCGCCCGGTGGTTTTCCAGAACAACAACTACATGACCCAAGTCCAGGGCACCGGCCCAGAGTTTCTTCAAATCAGAGGCTGGGAAATGGCCACCGGCCGCTTCTTCACCGATGGTGAAGTCAAAGGCCAAGCCAAG
>JAUYES010000389.1 GCA_030691225.1 Holophaga sp.
GAAGTCCAGAAGTTCAGCGAAGGCTACTACACGCTGTTCGAAATGAATGCGGGTTCCGGCCTGGTTGCCGAACTCGAACGCCGTTTCCGCAATCACGAATCCGTGATCAAGTTCATGTCCATCCGCATGGACGAACAGGTCAAGGCCGCTGAACGCCAGAAGGTTCGTTACGCCCGGGAAACCAAGCGTAAGGCTCAGGCCGGCATCAAGGAGCGTTCCGCTGAAGAGGTGATGGGATGAAGAAGCGCACGGACGCAAAGGGCAAGCCCAAGAAGAAGAAGCAGTTTGGCGGTCGGCGCAGCAAGTTCTGCAAGTTCTGCGTCGAAAAGTCCACATTTGTCGATTACAAGGATGTGAAGACCCTCCAGGGCTTCACCCCCGAGCGCGGCAAGGTGCTGCCCCGTCGCACCAGCGGCGTGTGCGCCCTGCATCAGCGCATGCTCGTCGAGGCCATCAAGCGCTCGCGCAACATTGCGCTGCTGCCCTTCGCTACGGACTAGATTTAGGTTTGCGGTATAAAAATCAGGCCGCCTTGGGCGGCCTGATTTTTAGTGGGGAGAAAAGAAAAGGAGTTTTCGATGGAGATCAGTTTTCTTTCAACCACCATCCTGTTGGTTTTGATTACCGATCCTTTGGGGAATATCCCCATCTTCATTTCCGCGCTGCGGAAGGTGAAGCCCGAGCGGCGTCGCATCGTCATTCTGCGGGAATGCCTGATTGCCTTTGTGGCTCTCATGATCTTTCTGCTGGCGGGCAAGCCCATCCTCGGCATTTTGCACCTAAGCGATGACGCCCTGCGGGTCGGCGGCGGGGTGATTCTGATGCTCATCGCCATCCGCATGATCTTTCCGGAACACGGCGCCCGGCTGGGGGATGATCCCGTGGAGGAAGAGCCCTTCATCGTGCCTCTGGCCATTCCGCTCATCGCTGGGCCCTCGGCCATGGCAACGGTACTCCTGCTCTCCCGGCAGTATCCAGGCCAATTGCTCTCACTGACAGGTTCCATTACTGTGACCATT
>JAUYES010000394.1 GCA_030691225.1 Holophaga sp.
GACCGCATGGAACCGCTGCTCAGGGCCTCGTGCCTCGTGCTGGATGACTTTGACCGCATGGATTCTGATATCCGTGTGGTGCGGGCTTTTGCCCAGCTGTTGGATCATCGCTATGCTGCCGAACGCCCTACGATCGTGACCGCCAGCCGTTGGGCTGAAGTGCTCCAGAATGCCGGTCCAGAGAGCTTTTCCTTGGCGAAGCTGGAGGATCCCAACCTCATGCGACGCCTAGCGCAATCCCGGCGCGTAGTGTTGCGTCCGGTCCTGGAGCGGCTCATGGATGCGTTGAATGGGTGAAGGATGAAGAGGCTGCTGCGAGCGCTTCTCCTGTTCCACCTACGGCGTCCCGCGGGGCTATGGATCATTCTGACGGCCATCACGCTGTTGCTGGGTGCCGGTGCGCTGCGGGTCGAGCGGCGCCTAGATTTGATGAGCCTGCTGCCCACCGAGCATCCCATTGTTCGGGCAAGTCTGGAGGCAGGCGTCGGCCAGCAGGAAACGCTTTGGGTGGCGGCGGAGGGCCGAGCCGAAGATCTGGAAGCCCGAGAAGCCTGGGCCGAAAAACTCGTAGAGCGTCTCCTCACCATGGGTGGCGTGCCCGATAACGGAATGGGGGGGGAAGGGAGACTTTCACTGCCCGTGCCGGCTGGCGATCCCAAGGGGCCTTCTCTGTGGCCAACCCTGCTGGCGGCTGGAAGTTTCATGGAGGGTGACCCAGCGGTGATGCGGCTGGTCACGGAGCAGTTTTACAGCCTTGCGCCGGTATTGCTGGGGGACCACATGGCTTCTTTGGCGGAGACTGCCGAAGTGCGGCAACGATTCCGGGAAACTGCCCGGATCCTAGCCTCGCCTGACCCCGTCAAGGCTAGGCTCGCCCAATTGGATCCGTTGGGATTGCGGAATGATCTACCCTCTGAGAATGAAACGGTGACGCGGGCTCGTCTGAGCTCCAAGGGGTTTCCTCTGAAATTGCGTACCGGCTTTTTGGTCACCACCGATGGCCGCTATGTCCTGGTGCCGCTGATTGTCGATTTCCCCAGTGGCGAGGCGGCATCTACGGCTCGTGTATTAACGTGGCTAGGTCGTGGCGCCCAGGGCGCTCTCCCAACCAAGGCTAGCTTGCGCGAGGTTGAACAATCCCTAGCGTCTACCTTGGAGCGTCCGTTTGCGCTTCAACCCACAGGTGCCCACGCCATCGCCTATTGGGAAACGCAACGCCTGGGATATGAAGTGGTGCTGAGCCTTGGGCTCTCGTTTTTGCTCATCGGCGTTGTGTATTGGATTGGATTTCGCACCTTGGCGGGCTATGGCTTTGTGGTAGTGCCGCTGCTGCTGGGGATGTTCTGGGCCTTAGGGTCTGTGGGTTGGATTCTCGGCCGTCTCAATCTGATGGCGGCGGCATTTGGAGCGGTGCTTTTGGGCATTGGCGACGACGTCGGTATTCTGCTCTTCAGCCGCTACCGAGAAGAGCGCCAGCAGGGACGGCCCAAGAGTCTGGCCTTGCGCGGCGCCATGCTGGGCACGGGGCCGGGCGTATTGGCCGCGGGTTTGGCAACTTCGCTGGCTTTTCTGGCATGTGTGGCCGCACCCTTTCCGGGCTTTCGAGATCTCGGCCTAACCGCCGGGCTGGGCCTGCTCGCTTGCTTGGCCACCAGCTTTC
>JAUYES010000397.1 GCA_030691225.1 Holophaga sp.
CAGTTGAAAAAGTCTCTACTGGTGGCTCAGACCACGTTTACCGTGCAGAATTTTGATGAAATTGCCGAGTATTTGCGAGGCAGGGCGGGGGAGATCGTAGTGGAGAACACCATCTGCGAGGACACCTGGCGCCGTCAGGCCGAGGCACGCGAACTGGCTGCCAAGGTGGGCGCGGTGGTAATCGTGGGAGGAAAAAACTCCGCCAATACTAGGCATCTAGCCGAATTGGCGCATGAATATGGCAAGCCTTGCCAGTTCGTGGAAACGGCGGCGGAACTCGATTTGGGCGGCTTCCAGGGCATTGGCACCGTGGGTGTGCTGGCAGGTGCTTCCACGCCCACTTGGTTGGTAGAAGAAGTCGTGGCGGCGCTGGAGCAACTGAGCCACGGACCTCGACGATTTGCCCGGTTGTTCAAGAATGGCTTCGCCGTGCCCTTTCGCCTGGCCCTGGGAGCAGCTCTTATGTCCCTGGGGGTTCATGCGTGGATGGGTATTCCTAAGACCTGGGAATATCCGGCCATCACTGCCGCCTATGTTTTTTGCATGTTCATGTTGGCCCCCTTTGTCGATCCCATGGGGGTGGGCGCCCGTGGTCCGGCCAGGGCTCGAGTCCTTGAGCATCACCATAACCTTTTGGTGGGAACCGGACTCGTGAGCCTGGTTATTTCCCTTGGGTTGGCACTTCGGCAGGGGATTGGCTCCTTCCTGGTGGTGGCCATCGCGTCGGCCTTTGGCTTGGCCTACAAGCGCCAGTTGAAGGTGGGCAACTTTAACCTGAGCCTTGCGGCCATTCCCGGTTCCAAGGATGTGCTGGTCAGCCTTGCCTTGGCCATCGTGGCCGTGGCGCTGCCCATGTGGCATCACGATTCTGTGTGGGGTTTGCGGGCTTGGATTGGGATTGGTTTTGTTACGTCCTTGGTTTTTGCTCGCACATCGATTCGCAATATTCAGGACATGCAAAACGACCAGATCCAAGGCAAGGAAACTTTGCCCATGCTGCTGGGTCGAAGCGTCACCAAAAAGGTACTGGTCGGGGTGCTGGCCTTGGCCCTCCTCACCGCGGTTTGGATGACTCTTCAGATGGGCCTTCGGCATCCCGGGTTGGCCTTGACAGTATTGGCCGCAAGTGCGGCCTACCCCTTGGCTCATCTGTGGTTTTTGCACGAACGGTTCACCACTGGGCAGCGAAGTTTCAATCCTCCGCTCGAATTGTCCTTCTATCTCATGGGGCTGCTGGCCTTGGTTTGATAGACTAGGCAGATGTCGATACTCGAAAGCCCGTGGTTCCTGGCTCTGCTGGCGATAGCTTCTGCGGGTCTATTTCTTTTCTAGCGCGTGAAGCATCCTCGCCCCAGGGTGGGGGCCTGGCTGGTCTGCCTCGCACCAGCGGTCTTGTTGGTTGCAGGCCTCTGGAACCGCCAGGTGGGACTGCGGGAAAGCTTCAACCTAACGGTGGAGCGATATTTGCCCTCCGCCGTGGAACTCGATCAGCTTCCCGCCTTGCCGACGGAGGCCAAGGATCCCGACGTGATGATGGTGATGCTGGGGGTTGGGGCACCACAGCCCTTGCTTGGCTTCTTGCACGCGCTTGGCGAGGTTGGTTTTCGCCGCGAGGAACCCCAGGGGCGGTTTGCAGTCATGTTCCGGGAAACCCTTGATGCGGCGTTGCTTCAGGAGTTAAAGCCGCATCCACCGACCACTCTGAGGGTAATGGCCAAATGGGGGAAGGATTCCCAGGAAATTGGTGCCGAACCGGGCAAGGTTCTGCAAGTGGGCGCGGGGACCTTTCGGGTGGTCGCGCTGTATCCCGATTTTGAAGTGAAATCCGATGCTCAGGGTCGGCCGGTCATGGGATCGCGCTCTTTAGAGCCACGGGATCCTTGGCTGGAAATGGAATACACCCGGCAAGGAAGCCCGGCGCAACGGGTGCTGCTGAGCGCCCGGCAACCGGATCTGACACGGCGATTAAATGCCCCCAATCTGCCTGAGGGGCTTGTCCTGGACTATCTGCGCGATGGGGAAGAACAACAGACTCGATTCGTGGTGTTTTCAAGGCAGGATCGCAGTGTTTCATTGGTGGAAAATGGAGCCATCACTCGCTCTGAAACAACGGCCACCAATCGCCCGTTTGTGGTGGCATCGGGACTTTCGGTCACGGCCCTTGGCTTTTTTGATCGCTTCTACCCTGCGCCAACTCTGGCGGGTGGCGCCCCGGCCCTGCGCATGAAAATTGAAGATGTCGGTCGAGGCAAGGTCGAGCGGATTTGGCTTCGGCCCACGGATTCCCCCCAGGCTGCCCTTTTGGAAAACAAAATTCACCTCGGTTTTCTGCCTCCCGCCAAAGATGCCAAAGCCATTCGCCTCGAGATGCGAGTCAAGGATGAACGCGGTGTAGACTGGCCGCCGCGCGAGGTGAAATGGCTCGATCCAACTTCATCCACCGCCACAGTGCATCTCCATTTTCAACGGCGACCCGCTGCATGGTTGGCCTGGACCGCTCTCGGCATGTTCCTTTTGGGAGTGGGCGGCCTTCTTGCCTATTCACGACGACCGGCATCCAAGGCTGTTGTTTAGGTTTTTCGCGTTTCAGACCCGGAATCCTCCGGTTTAATATGCGCCACCTGGCGCCTCCATCATGGGAGATCAACTCATGCGCATTCGTACCACGGCTCTCGTAATCGCTGGCGTGCTTGCCGGTGCTGTTCTCGGCTTCGCCGCCGCGGCCGCCACCTACCAGAAAACAGGGGTGGTGAAGGAAGTCTCCGCCGATAGCTTCACCCTCGATCTCGGCAAGGAAGAATGGCGTTTTTACACCGAAGGCGGAACCGCAGGCAAGGACGCCATCAAGGCCGGTGCCAAGGTGACCGTGACCTACAAACAGGTGGCCACTAAAATCGAGGCCAAGGAAGCAGCCAAGGCCCCAGTAAAAAAGAAGTAGCTTTGATTCAATACCCTTGATCCCTCAGTCTCGTTATCGCCGTAGGCGATGGCGAGAGGATTGAGGCCAAGGATGCAGCCAAGGCCCCAGCCAAAAAGAAGTAGAAAGGCCGATATGAGCATGGATACGCGATCTTGGGCACTAATTACAGGCTGTTCCAGCGGCATTGGCAGGGCCCTGGTCGCGTCCTTGCGGCGTCGGGGTTGGGGCGTAATCGCCACGGCTCGGAAGGTGGAGACCTTAGCGGATTTGCCACTAGGCGAAGATCTTCGCGTAATGCCGTTGGATGTCACCGATGCCCAAAGCATTGCCAGGGTTGTTGAAGGATGCCGGGCTTTGCGGCTCACGGCCCTTGTCAATAACGCGGGCTACGGCCAGATGGGGCCTTTGGAATTGCTCCGCACGGAAGAACTCCGCGCGCAATTCGAAACCAATGTCATCGGCCTGCAGGCGATCACCAGCGCCTTGTTGCCCCAGATTCGCGCCAACGCATCCCCAGGGGCGGGGCGCATCGTGCATGTGGCTTCGGTCTTGGGGCGCTTATCCATCCCCATGGCGGGGGCCTATAACGCAAGCAAACATGCGGTAGTGGCCTTGGCTGAAAGCCTTCGGTTGGAAGTGGCGCCCGCTATCGCCGTGATTCTGGTGGAGCCCGGTGCCATTAAGACCCAATTTCGCGCCACCCTGAAACAGGCTTGGGGGGATCTCCCGGAGCGCGCCAAGGGGACCCGATTCGAGCAATCGATCCTGCACTACGCGGCCAAGCGCGAAGACTATGCCTACCAACACGGGATGACCTCCGAAGCCTGCGCTGAACAGATCGCCAAGGCCATGAGTGCTCGCCGTGCTCCCCGACGGGTGGTGGTGGGAAGGGATAGCTTCTGGGCTCAGGTTGCCCATCGGTTGCTGCCCGCAGCGCTTTTTGAAAGAGTTTTGCGGCGCAGCTATGGACTCGATTAGGTGCTTAGGGTGTTAGGGTGGACATCCTGATCAGGAAAAAATATGGGTTTGGGTGCTAGGGGAAAGAGCTTTATACCGCGATTTAGCCTAGCCACTGGCATTTTGCTGGTGGGATCACTGACCACCGTGGGTGTGTTTCTGGTGACTCGATCCATCCAAAAGCAGAGGGCCCAAGAGCGCTTCGTCGAGTCCCTGAATAGTGCGCACGGGCACCTCCAGGAGCGTCTTCGGGTTTGCGACGATTTGCTTCGAGGCGTTCGAGGTCTGCTGCAATCCGAAGGTCAGGTGAATCGATCCAGTTTCCGACGCTTTCTCCAAGCCATGGATTTGGAACGGCGCTATCCCGGCCTGCTTGGAGT
Organism: Holophaga sp.; assembly: GCA_030691225.1. Taxonomy (GTDB): domain Bacteria; phylum Acidobacteriota; class Holophagae; order Holophagales; family Holophagaceae; genus JAYREN01. The sequence goes on from JAUYES010000397.1 coordinate 4,258, forward strand.
GGCCTATGGCATCCCTCTGGCGGGTCTTGGGCCCGAGGCCATCGAAAAGCGCCTGCGGTCAGAGCACGGTCGACCCGATCTGCGCATTCATCCGGGTGTGGGTTTTGGCGATGATGCCGTCATTCTGTACGAAGAACCCGAAGAGCCCAATCGCCGGGCCCTGGGCTTCAACTCCTGCAGTTCCCCGGCACAGCGAGAATCGCTTGTCGCTGCTCGAGACAGCGGTGAATTGCGAGCCAGTGCGCCCATGACGCTGGCTCAAGCGCCGCAGGGTGGTCCAGGACTTGTATTGAGATTGGCGGTCTATTCCGGAAGCGAGATTCCTGGCACGGTCGAGGCCCGACGGCAGAGCTTCATCGGCTATGCCAATGCCATTTTTCTGATGCGTCAGCTGGCGGAAAGCGCCATTGCCAACCTGCATGTGGACGGTGTCCAGATCCAGGCCGTGGATATCACAGAGCCTGCCAAGCCCATTCCCTTTCTCGAAGGCGGTGGGGCCTTACCTTGGCGGGAATGGCATCGCTTCGGGCCAAGGGTCCTGAAGGAAAATCGATACTTGGATATTGGCGGGCGGCGCTGGGAGCTTCGTTTCACGGCCTCCAAGAGCTTTTTCCTGGCGGGGGAAGTGGGTCTGCCTTGGCTGCTCGCATTGGCCAGTTTCCAAACAACCTTGTTGCTTGCAGGATTGGTGCGTTCGATGAGCCGCACGGGCAAGAAAGCTCGCGAACTCGCCGACCGCATGACGGCCGAATTCTTGCGAACAGAATCGCGGTTGAAGGCCATTTCCAAGGTGCTGCCAGATCTTGTATTGGTGCTGGATCGGGATGGTCGGTACCTCGAAGTACTGACCCAGGATATCAATGCCTTGGCGGCTCCTGCGGAGGTGCTGGTGGGGCGTACGGTACAGGAGGTGCTGCCGTCTGAGTTGGCGATCCAGGCGCTCCAGATGATTGGGAAAACACTGGACACAGGAACCACTCAGTCCCTGGAATATTCACTCAAAGTGCCCCGAGGTCTCGTCCAGTTCGAGGCCTTGATATCGCCAATGGATTCAGGGCTGGAGGGTCTTCCCTGTGTCATTTGGGTAGCTAGGGATGTGACCGAACGCCGCCTGCAGGAAGAAGCCTTCCGTCAAACCCAAAAACTGGAGGGCCTTGGTCTACTGGCGGGGGGCATTGCTCACGATTTCAATAATCTGCTGGCCGCCATCCAAGGCAACCTTAGCCTGGGGCGATTGACGTTGCAGGATGGCCAGGATCCCTCTCGTTACCTGGAATTGGCGGAAGGAAGTGTTCGTCGGGCTGCGGATTTGGCGCGCCAGTTGTTGGCCTATTCGGGTAATGCTCAATTCCAGGTCGAGCCCCTGAACCTCAACGTCTTAGTGGAGGAAATGACCAGCCTCTTGAGTGTTTCCCGTTCGAAGAAAGTGCTTCTCCATTTGGATCTAGCGCCTGAGCTGCCCATCATTCTTGGCGATAGGGTGCAGCTGCAACAGGTTGTTATGAATCTGGTTACCAACGCGAGCGAGGCCATGGCCCAATCCGTTGGGACCATCGGCATTCGCACGAGCACCATCCACTTGGATGCCTGCACCTTGGCAGTGAAACTACCTGGACAAGACCTAGACCCTGGTGATTTTGTTGTTGTCGAAGTGAAGGATGAAGGCTGCGGCATGTCGCCAGAAGTCCTTTCTCGGATTTTTGATCCCTTTTTCACCACGAAGCCGACGGGTCGCGGTCTTGGCCTATCCGCACTGCGCGGCATTCTGAGGGCTCACCGAGCCGGAATCGAGGTGCACTCCCAGGTCGGGTCTGGCACCCGAATTGTTATCTATTTACCGCTGGATACTTCCCTTGGAAACCAGGCTCCGGAAATTTCAGTCGCCGAGAAGGCACCCACGCGATTCCTTGGAACCATCCTGGTGGCCGAAGACGAGATTGTCATCCGTGAGACCACGCGGGCAATGGCGGAACGGCTAGGCTTCGTAGTCCTGGAGGCGGCCGATGGTGAAGAAGCCTTGAACCATTTCCGAGCCCAAGGTGATCGGCTGAGTGTTGTAATGCTGGACCTCACCATGCCGCGCTTAGGCGGGATCGAGGTTTATTCGGAAATTCGTCGGATCAATCCCACGATTCCGATCATCCTTTGCAGCGGCTACAGCCGGGAAGCCATTCCGCCCATGGAAAGTCCTGACGAGCCCAGGGCCTTCCTCCAGAAGCCATTTTCGTTCTCGCAGCTGCGGACGGCCCTGGAGGACGTGAGTCGGCGCGCAAAAACAACCTAAACAATGCTGTGTCGCTCCAGCAAAAAAGAGGCGCGCAATAACAACCGGAACTGAATCGGTGGTTATTGCGCGCCCCCTGAGGATCAGGTCTGGGAAGGGTTCACTTCCCTCGCGGTGAGGTTCGGGTGCGTGGCTGGGTGTGGGGCGAACTGCGTTCGGTCCGGGTGGAGGAATGGCCACTGGATCGCCCACCGCCGGGCCTAGGGCTGCGGCTCTGGCTCTGGCCGCCTCGACCCATGATGATGGGCTCGGCTTTGATGTTGGGATCGGGCTCGAAATTGGGAACCACCTGTTTGGGCAGATCCTTCTTCAGCAGCTTTTCGATGTCCTTCAGCAGCTTGTTTTCATCGACACAAACGAGACTCAGAGCCTCGCCTTCGGTGCCGGCTCGCCCGGTGCGACCGATGCGGTG
>JAUYES010000398.1 GCA_030691225.1 Holophaga sp.
TTCATCCCCTTCATCCTGGCTAATGATCTTTTCCTTGATTGATTTCTGTGAATTTGGCTCTTTTAAGGCGACTCGGCATGAGTCCGGCGAAATGTTTAACCTGATCGGAAACCTCCGGCATCGAATCGAATAGCTACCAAGTGAGAATCGCGATGGCCAAAAAAACAATTCTCGGGAAGGCCCTGGTCGCTGTTATTAGCGGCTTGGTGCTGGTCTTTGGTCTTGCCATGGTCATCCAATGGCGTCAGATGGGGGAACAGACCCAACGGCGCCTTCAAGATAACGGAGCTTCCATGGCCACGGTCATGGTGGCGGCACTGCATAACGACATGCTCAAGGGCGATAACGAAGGCGCTCAGGCCATGACGTCCAAAGTGGGCGATTCGGGTGTGGTTCGTACGGCTTTTGTGCTGCGGGATAACGGCAAGGTCTTTGTTGCTTCGGACAAGCAAATGATTGGGAAGGACTACGCCCCCGAAGCTATTTCCATGCTGCGGGGTGGTGCGTCAAATGCCTTCAGTCTTTTCCATGAACAAGGCCGCTCCTATTCCAGGACCTTGCTGCCCATCCCGATGGAGCGTGGCTGTCTGGATTGCCATCCCGGGGTTAAGATCGGCGATCCGTTGGGCTACCTCGGGGTAGAGCCTTGGGCCGATCGCGATTTTCAAGAGGCCGGTGTCGCAAAGCGTAACCTCGTGATCTTTAATCTGCTGATCCTCCTGCTGGTGGCGGGTTCGATTTTTTTCCTGCTCCGCTGGATCACGCGGCCACTGGGCGAAATTTCGATGGTCTCCGCCCGAATCGCCCAAGGTGAAATCAATCAATCCATTTCGCACCAATCCAACGATGAACTGGGTACCTTGGCCGATTCCTTCCGCGACATGATGGGCTATATCAAAGGCATTGCCCGGAGCGCCGATGCCATCGCCGAAGGCAATCTGCAGGTGGAGATCCAGCCCAAGGGACCCAACGATTTGCTATCCCACAGCATGGTTGGGGTTGCCCAAGTGCTGCGAGAGATGACCGAGGAAACCTCGCGAATCAGCCGAGCGGCGGAGGAAGGCCACCTTAACACCAGGGGTAATGCGGATCGCTTCCAGGGGGCCTATGGAGACATCATTCATGGGATGAACCACACGCTGGATGCGGTC
>JAUYES010000401.1 GCA_030691225.1 Holophaga sp.
AATGGTAAAGGTCTTGCCGTTTTCCAACCGTAGGGTGGCCTTGGGAAAGAGCGGCGTGCCGATAACGTAAGTGTTCGAACCCGGTGTCACCGAGTAGAAACCCAAGGCCGAAAGCACGTACCACGCGCTCATCTGCCCGCAATCTTCGTTGCCGATGAGTCCATCGGGATCGTTGCGGTAGAACTCCTCCAGAATTCGACGCACCATGGCCTGGGTCTTCCAGGGTTGTCCGGCAAAGGAATAGAGGTAGGCCATGTGATGGCTTGGCTCGTTGCCGTGGGCGTACTGTCCGATCAAGCCCGTAATATCGGCTTGGGCCGTGCCCGAAATCTGACTCTGAGCGGAAAATAGTTCATCGAGTTTCTTGGCAAAACCCGCCTTGCCGCCATGAAAGCCGATTAGAGCATCCAGATCCTGGGGCGCGAAGAAGGCGTACTGCCAGGCGTTGGCTTCCGTGAAATTGGCATTCACTTCCCTGGGATCGAAGGGGGTCCACCAATGGCCTTCCATGCGGCCGCGGAAAAAGCCCGTGGAAGGATCAAAGAGATGTTTGAAGCCCTGAGCCCGTTTCAAATACCGCTCATAGTCCGCCGTGCGACCGAGCTTTTGCGCCACCATGGCGATGCACCAATCGTCGTAGGCGTATTCCAGCGTCTTGGAAACGCTTTCTCCTTCTTCATTGGCCGGCACATAGCCCAGAGCCTTGTAGGGCTTGAGCCCGAGACGATCCTGCTCGGCGCTGGCCCTCATGGCCTCGAAGACCTTGAGAACATCGAAGCCGCCGATGCCCTTCAGGATGATATCGGCCAGCACGGGCACGGCGTGGTAGCCGATCATGCAATCGGTTTCATTGCCCGCCAATTCCCATACCGGCAGCTGTCCACCTTCTTCAAACTGCCGCAGAAAAGTCCGTGCGAATTGCGAACTCCGCTTCCGATCAATAATAGTCAACAGCGGGTGCAGCGCACGGAAGGTGTCCCACAGCGAAAACACCGTGTAATGGGTGCCAGGCTCGGCTCCGTGAATGGCTTGATCACGCCCCCGATACATGCCATCCACATCCTGAAAAACATTAGGGCTCAGCATCGCGTGGTAAAGGGCCGTATAGAAAATGGTTTGCTGATCCTTGGTGCCACCTTCCACGGTGATCTTGGAGAGTTCCTTTTCCCAAGCACGTTCGGTTTGCTGGAGCACTGCGTCGAAATTCCAATCAGGAATTTCGGCTTCTAAGTTTTTGCGAGCCCCTTCCACACTCACGGCGGAGATGCCCACCCTTACGAGCACCGCTCCACCTTGATTGCCGAAACTTACCGCCGCCTTCAGCCGCTTGTCGCGGGCATCGCTGGCCCGGCTCAGCAAGGTGCCCTGCACCACGAGGCCATGTTCCACAAAGGGCTTGGAAAACCGGGCGACGAAGTACACCTGCTGATCCTTGGCCCAACTCTGGCTGCGCCGGTAGCCTTCGATCTCCCGATCGCCGACAAAACGAAGTGAGGATTCCAGCACCTCGTCCCTGTGTTCCAAATCGATCACCAGACGCGCCGCTTTGCCTTTTGGGAAGGTGTAGCGATGCAATCCTGCACGGGGCGTGGCGGTCAGTTCGGCGCGAATTCCATAATCCTTCAAAGTCACTGCGTAGTAGCCGGGCCAAGCTTTTTCACTGGCGTGATCGAAGGCGGAGCCATAGCCGGGTTTGCCATTCTTGCCATTGGTGAACCGCCAATCCCCCGTGTGGGGTGCGAACAGCACATCGCAATAATCAGAAACGCCTGTGCCGGAAAGGTGGGTGTGCGAAAAGCCATGAATTCGACTATCGCTGTAGTGATACCCGCCGCAACCATCCCAGTCGCCTGGATCCAGCCGCGTATCGGGGCTGAGTTGCACGCCGCCAAAGGGTGCCGAGGCACCCGGAAATGTATGGCCATGACCTCCAGTGCCGATGAAGGGATTCACGCGCCCCACGAGCCCTTTCGGAGGGGTCGCGAACAGTGCGCCGAAAGAAAGCAGAAGCAAGGCACTACGCAGAAGGCGCATGGCGG
>JAUYES010000409.1 GCA_030691225.1 Holophaga sp.
CCCGGATTTTGCATTTGACCTTTGAGCCCCCGGATTCTGGGGGCTCTTTGTTGTGGGGTGTTAGGGCGCAGTATCGAGGTATGTGCCCCCGTGGTTCAGGTCATGAGGGCCATAAGTGGGCCTTCATTGGGAGTCGCTTTGCAGTTGGAGCGGGGCGCCAGGATCCGCGTCAGCGCTGAATGGAAGCTCAAAAGCCACGCATCGGTGGAGCTGAGGCGTAGCACCCTGTTCCGCCCGGAGCGGCCGAGGATTGCGGCGCAGCAGAACAGATTGTGCCGCAGGGTTTCCAGCACATGTCGCTTGCCATCCTTCTTTGGAGCGGCAGAGGGCCGCAGGCCGATGCGGTCCTGGAAGTGCTGGACCAGGTTGTGAACGATGCACAGCGTTCGCAGCACACACTCGGTGGCGAGAAATGAATCCATGCAGAAGCCTTCCAGCCCGCAGCCCGACTTCAGTTCCTTGATCCGATTCTCGAAGTCACCTCGACCGTTATAGGTCCGGTAGGCCGTGGTGGCGTCCATTTCATCCATCGCCTTCGAGGTCACAATGGCCTGAAATCGGTAGCCCTGACATTCGAACAGTTTCTTGCCGAGGGCCTTTGTTTCCTTGGTTGCCACTTCCTGTCGTATCACCACCAGCCGCCGTTCCCGACTCCAACCCATAAGTTGGATACGCGATTCCGCAACCTCAATGCCTTTGCCCACGCGCGTCCAATCAGCGACGCCCAGCACCGCGAGCTTCACGAACTTCGTCATGCGGGCCTTCACGAGATAGGGCAAGGATTTCTCCTCCAGGAAATCGAGGAATTTGCCATCGAAGAATCCGTTGTCAGCCCGCACCATCCGTAGTGTTGCGAGACCATCCAACAGGGCCAAACACTCGTCCATGAATGCGCGCACGTTGTTGGCCGTGGCCACGTTGCCTGATCGCAGCCAGCCATGGAGTATCCACTTCGCCTCGGCCAGTCCTGCCAACAGCGGGTGGTGCGTTGGACGTCCGTGGCGGCGCGGGTTGTAGCCGGGGAGAACACCTTCCTGTTCGCCGAAGCGCTCCAGCACCGTGCTGTCCAGATCCATCGTGTAGCCACTTTCCCGTGCAGGCAGCAGGTTCAGGGCCCACCGCGTGAGCGCATAGAACACGTCCTCCCGCATCTGGCACGTGAAGCCCTGGAAGAAGCGCGTATAGGTTGAAGGTGCGCAGAAACGACGGATGCCAAACATCTCGCGCAGCGGTGCATCCACGCGGAGCCGCTCCAGATGCAGAAAGCGGGAGGCTCCCGTGAGCACGCCCACCATGAAGGCCAGCATGTGATCCGCCGCGGGGAGCGCGTTCGGCGAGGTGCGCCCCAGCCCATCCAACACGCGATTCAGAACCGAACGGAGCCCCACGGTCTCGCAGAACGCCGCGAACACCGCCATCCCACCCCAGGCTGTGATTGGCTTTCGTGTGATCCCAAGCTGGATCTCACACCCACCTACTGCGCTAAACTGGGACTGCACCGTTTGGTTCGCCATCTGATCCTCCCGTTTGTTTCGCAACTACAGGAAAATCAGGCGATTCAAACGGTGCAACCTCTTTTTGCGAATTCCAACTGCGGAATCCGGGATAACCTGAACTACGCCGGTTATTGTTCTGCGGCTCCTAAGGTTTTCGGACCTTGATGACCTCGCCGTGCTCTTGGACGATTCGGCGATTCCATTCGGGTCGGTAGGGTGGATGGGTCACGCGCCCTTGGGCGTCGCGCACATTGCCATCCAAGTACTTCCAGATCAGGGATTCGCCGAGTTTGCGCCAACGGACCACGGTGTTTTCGGCCGTCTGGGTGCTGTAGCGGGTTAGGAATTCCTGGGCGGAGCGAGGATCTTGCCGATGGAGTTCCAGGGCTTGGCGTTCGATCTCGGACTGATCGGCGAAATAGCGCCCTTCTAGTTCGCGCTGAACGGTTTGCACATCCTGGATCATGTCGGAATAGCGGCTGTAGGTGTAGTTCGAGACAAAGTTGAACACCCAGAAGGCGCTATCCCAACTGAAGGTATCCCAACGCCCATGCCCTTCGCGCCAACTGGGGGGTGGTTCCAGAAGTCCCGCATAGATCGGCACATAGCAGGTGCTGTAGGTGTCATCCATGCCGAACCAGAGAACACCGCCGATGGCGTTGGGAAGACCGGAGCGCAATTCGGCAACAAAGGACCAGGCCGTTTGCTGGGTGGAGATGGCGCGTTCATGAATGTAATCCTGGCCATCGACCTTGAAGCCCATGGGGCGCCAGCGATAGGGCAGTTGGTAAGGGCCCGCGCCCACATCCTGGGTCATATCGAATTCGGTACCCTCGAAGTGATCCCGCATTAATTCCATGAGATCGCGGGTTTCGAGTTTTTGATCCGGTTTGATCCAAATGGGCAGTGGCGTGGCTGTGGGATCACCTTTCACGAAGTCGATGGGCAGCTTGAGGCTCGGTGCTGCGCGGCGGAATACGCTCCATACCCGGGCTTCGCAGGCTCTCAGGCTCGAGAAATTCCAGGGTGCGTAGCTTTGGCAAAAACTGAAATCCTTATCCTCACCCTTGAACCAGCCATTTTCGCGCGCGAAGGAAATTACATCTTTGCTGTACGTGCAGTTCTGGGGGTCCTTCAGGGGGAATTGTCGGATGCGGGCCTGGTTGGCATGGGCGCTCATCGTGCCATCCGGTAGTTTGAGCGCGACCCATACTGCGCCCTTATCTGCCTTGCCCTTGCCCACGATTTCCAGGATCCAGGCCTCGTTGGGATCGCAGATCGAGATGCTCTCGCCGCTGGAGCCGTAGCCGAATTGATCCACCAGGCCCGTAATGACTTGGATGGCCTCTCGGGCCGTCTTCGCGCGCTCCAGGGCGATATAGATCAGGCTTCCGTAGTCGAGCATGCCGCTGCCTTCTACTTCTTTGCGGCCACCAAAGGTTGTTTCGCCAATCGCAACCTGGAATTCATTCATGTTGCCCATGCGGCGGTAGGTTTCCGAAGGTTCCGGAATGCGCCCGCGAAAGGCGCCATTGCCCCAATCGATCACATCGCGCATTGTTCCGGGAGCATGCTTCATGCGAGCCCGAAAGGCCAATTCGCCGTAGCGGGAATGGCTATCGTCGGTGTAGGTCAAAAGCGTCGCACCGTGTTTGGTGGCGCCTTTCGACACCAGAACATTGGTGCAGGCGTCCAGAAGCGGCGCACCAACGGCGAGTAAAAGGACCAGGGCGGGTAAGCGGAACATGGGAACCTCACATTGCAAGAATACCGGTGGTGGCTCAAGGGTTCGTTTGGGAATTCAGTCGGCCATGACCGTGCGGTCTTTGGCCCAGGCGCGAAGTTCATCCAGGCGCTCGGCCATCACCACCGAGAGAGGAGCTGTGGCCAAGATGGTTCGGAGGAGTTCACCCTGATCGACAGCATGCCCTCGTGCTTGACCTGCATATAGGGAACTCACAACTGCTTGTTCGATCTCCGCCCCCGAAAACCCTTCGCTGGCAGTGCTGAGAGCTGGAAGATCGAAGGCTTCTGGCGCAAGCCCTCTGCGCTCAAGATGAATTCGGAAAATCTGTTCGCGAACACTGCTGGTCGGGAGATCCAGGAAAAAGAGTTCGTCGAATCGGCCCTTTCGCAGCAGTTCTGGGGGAAGGCGATGAATGTCGTTGCTGGTGGCCACGATGAAGACCCGACTTTTTCGTTCCGCCATCCAAGTCAGCAGAGTTCCGAGAATGCGGTGACTTACACCATCGTCATTCACTCCGGCCGCTAGGCCTTTTTCGAGTTCATCGACCCAGAGCACGCAAGGGGACATCTGTTCGGCCAGTGCGAGCGATTCCCTTAGATTGCGTTCGGTTTCTCCAAAAAATTTATTGTAGAGGCAGCCGAAATCAAGCCGCAGAAGGGGCAATCCCCACGACCCCGCAACGGCCTTCGCCGCCAGGCTCTTTCCACTTCCCTGAACTCCAACGAGGAGCATCCCTTTGGGGGCGTCTACCGTTAGGTCGTTCATGAAGGCTGGTTTGCGCTCTACCAACCATTGTTTGAGGGAATCCAAACCGCCGACCTCATCCAGGAATGCCGTTTTTAGTTCAAGGGAAAGCACGCCCTGCATGTCCATTAATTGGAATTTGGCGCGGATCAGTCTTGGAATGTCCTCCGGGGAAATGGCGCCGTCATCCCAGATCACCGTGCGCGCCAGGGCTTGAGCCGTCCCCACACTCAGTCCTCGAAGGTTGCTGGCAACTTGTTTGAGGGCTTCACCATCAGCTTTGACAAAGGTGCCACGGTTGCTCGCCCGCCACCGGGTAGCTTCTTCGTGCACGATGCGCAGCAGCTCATCCTCATTCGGGAGCGAGAGGGTGAATCGGGCCGTGTGTCTCTGGAGTTCCAGGGGCAGCTTTAACGCGTGGGAAAGCAGAATAAGCGTTGGTCGGTGGTCACCTTCCGCAATTCCAATCTCTTTAAGCAGGCGCACCACCTTGGGGCGTTCCTCGAGAAATGGATGGAGGTCGCAGAATACATAGACGTTAGGGCGGGGATCCGCCTTTACCACTCTCAGGGCGGCTTCCGGGTCACCGGTTTCCGAAGCAGCGGCGGTGTCTAAGCAGACTGCGCCGGATTCCAGGCCATTCGTGACCGACCACGTGAATAACTGCAAACTGCGGCGCATGGCAAGTGCGTTCAGCATCTCCACTACGCGGAGTTCATCCCAGGACTCGATTACCAATAGCTTGACCTTGGAATCGATGATCAGTCCAAGGTCATGGATATCGTCCTGCATGAGAGCTCCCATGGGTTATGGCGGCGAACTTCTCAGCCGCCGGTCTCTTCCAGTAGTTGGGGCCAGACGATGGGCTCGCTGAGGAGGCCGCTTTCCTGGAAATACCGACTCTCGATGAGGTAGCGGTAGCCCTGTTCTGTTAGAAAAAGTTGACGGTTGCGAGCGAATTCTTGTTCGGTGGTGTCGCGGCTGATCAGGCTGTAGAAGTAGGAAATGTTTCGGTCACCCTTGGGGCGCAGGATCCGGCCCAGGCGCTGGGCCTCTTCCTGTCGAGAACCGAAGGTGCCACTCACCTGAATGGCTACGCTGGCATCGGGCAGATCGATGGCGAAGTTGGCGACCTTGCTCACGATCAATACCTTGAGCTGGCCGGTCTTGAATTCGCCATAGAGGCGTTCGCGCTCTTTCTCGGGGGTTTGCCCGGTAAGGACAGGTGCATTCAGGCGTGCCCCTAAGACTCGCAACTGCTCCAGGTACTGACCGATTACTAAAACTGGATCATTGGGATGGCCCTTCAGAAGTTCATCCACCACCATGAGTTTCATGCTGTTTTCGCTGGCGATGCGGAAGCGCTGGCGCTGATTGGCCACGGCGT
>JAUYES010000001.1 GCA_030691225.1 Holophaga sp.
GGTGTCCTTGGGGTCGGGGCCATCTTTTTCGTTCTCGCCGTTTTCGCCATCCATCTTTTGCATATCCTTGCGATCACCCAGGGTGACGGGAAGTTGAAGGGTCTTGCCATCACGCACTACGGTGAGGGTGACCGTATCCCCGGAGCGCTTGCTGGCGATAAATGCGACTAGCTCATCAGGGCTTTTTACCTTTTGGCCATCGATGGCTGTAATTACATCCAGTCGCGCTACTTTGCCCTTATCCGCTGCCTGATCGCGTACGACATCGGAGACCACCACGCCTTGTTTGACGTTCAAGGCCTCCTGATAAGTCTTATCCAACTCTCCCGTGGTGATGCCCAAATAGCCACGGCTAACGGGGCGGCCCGAGCGTAGATCCCGCAGGATGTGCTTGACCATATTGATGGGCACCGCAAAGCCGATGTTTTGGCCATCGGCCCGAATGGCAGTGTTGATGCCAATGACCTCGCCGCGGAGGTTCAAGAGTGGCCCACCGGAATTGCCTCGATTGATGGCGGCATCGGTTTGAAGAAAGGATTCCAGGCCAGAAGGACCGCCCAGGGCGCGTGCGCTGCGCCCCTTGGCACTGATGATGCCCTGGGTCACGGTGTGGTCGAGGCCCAGAGGATTGCCGATGGCGACAACCCATTCGCCCACCTTTGATTTTTCCGAATCACCCAGCGCCGCAAAGGGTAGGTGATTGGCCTCGATGCGGATGAGAGCGATATCGAGTTCCTTATCCTTGCCCAGCACTTTGGCCGGGAAGGTTCGGCCATCGGAAAGCTTGACCTCGATTTCGGCCTCACTTCCCTGCACGCCCTCGATGACGTGGTGGTTGGTCAGAATTTCACCGTTTGAGCTGATGACGACACCGCTACCTCCGGCCATGACCCTTTGTTCTTCCTGGCCTCGAGGTTGATTGGGAGAAGGGTTCGGTCGACGCCCATCGAAAAAGAAATCGAAGAAATCTCCGCCTCCGAAGGGATTTTGCATGCCTTGTCGGCGCTTCGCAAAACTGGTGTTCTTGATTGACACCACCGTGGGATTAAGTCGCTCCGCAACTTCGGCGATAGGAGGCAGTGATTCCAAACCCTTAACACTGACCGTCACCGGCTTTTCTTCCTGAGCTTGAGCCACCCAGTGATAACTGAGCCCCATGCCAGCCGCCAGACAACCAGCCGCGAAGAGCGATAGTCCGAGTGTTTGTTTAACGATGCGATTCATTCGACAACCTCTTATGGTAAAGATCCGAACTTCGGATCAGACCCAACATGATGCCAGCATCTCAAAGGTTTCACCGCT
>JAUYES010000412.1 GCA_030691225.1 Holophaga sp.
GCCCACGGCGCGGAGGTGGTCAACGATTTGGCCCACGTTGGCCTCTTCCTCGACCTGCTCCGTGACATACCACTGAAGGGTGATCTCGCTAGCGTAGTCTTTTTCATTCCGAGCCAATTCGAAGAGGGCGTTGATCTTGGCGGTGATGCCCTTTTCGTGGGCCAGCGTCTGTTCAAACACCTGAATGATGCCCCCAAAATCAGTGGCTGGGGCCACGATGGGCTTGAGTTCCAGCTTCCCACCACGATCCAGCAAGAAGGTAATCAGCTTCATGGCGTGGGCGGTTTCTTCGGAAGCTTGAACCATCAGCCAATTAGCAAACCCCTTGAAACTCTTGCCTTCGCAATGAGCACTCATGGCTAAGTAAAGTTGGGCGCTGGCCTGCTCCGAGTTGATCTGGGCGTTGAGAGCATCCTGCATGGTTTTACTGATCATTGGGTGGCCTCCTGGGGCAAGGGGCTCTCAGAGCCCCAACCTTGATCTAGGACGTCTGGATAGACCTTCCCGTTCCAAAAATCCTTCAGTGGTGGTGGCCGGCCGTCGCCCAGGCGATGAGGGCGATGCCTGCACCCATGCAGGCCAATCGACTCAGAAAGGTGCCAACCGAACTGGAAGCGCGATGCCCCGGCAGGAGATCTCCCAGGGCTATGTATAGAAAACTCGAAGCGCTAAGGGCCAGGGCGTAGGGCTGGAGTTGATTGGCCCACCCGAGGGCCGCGAGGCCAATCACGGTGCCCAGCACCGAACTCATGCTGAGCAGGGCATTCCAGGCCAAAGCCCGTCCTCGGCTCATGCCAGATTTCAGGAGAATGGCAAAGTCCCCAAGTTCCTGTGGAATTTCGTGGGCCAGTACGGCGAGGGTGACAGCCAGACCCGCGGCCCAGGAGGCGGAAAAGGCCGCTGCAATGGCAAGACCATCCACAAAGTTGTGAAGGCCGTCGCCCAGCAGGACGAAGAGCCGAGTGCTCTGGTGCAGCCCACACTGGGATTCATGGCAGTGCCGCCAGAGCAGGGTGCGCTCAAGGATGTGCAGCAGCAGGATCCCGCCCAAGACAGCTGTGAAACCGAGATGACCCGGCAGGGCGTGGGATACCTCCGGGAGCAGATCCAGGAACACGGCCGCAAGCAGGCTGCCGGTGGCAAAGCTGATCGCCAGGGGAAGGCTCTTTTTTAGCAGGCGTTCCGGCAGAACCAGGGAGAGGCCCGCGAGGAGCACCCCACCCAGTCCAGTCGCGAGGCTGGCGAGAAGGGCAAAAAACCAAGGTGAGTAGTTCAAATCAGAAGGCATATTTCACGCGGAAGGCCCAGGTCCGTGGGGGTGTCACATGGGTTCCCCCGAAGACGCTCAGGAAGTTGTAGAGACCTTTCTGGTCAAAAGCGTTCAAGAGATCTGCACTGAGGACCATTTTCCGTTTCCCACCGAGCGAGAACTCCGTGCCAAGACTTAGATTCCAAGTCGTGCGAGGTTTAACACGCCAGGTCCCTTCAGAATCCAGACGTACGAAGGGAATGCCAAATTCCAGATCCGGATTACCTTGGGCATCCGCCGGATCACCGGCGACAAGTCCAGAATCGTAACGACTTAGAATCTGCGCAAAAAAGCTCTTGCCTTCGAAACGAAGGCCCAACTGGGCTGCCAACTTCTGATCGTGATCGATGAGAAAGCGCTCCCCCGCCGCGACTTCCGGCGCCTCTAACTGCAATCCGCCGACCAATGGCCCTTGAAAAATGGCCCGCGTCTTTCCCACGCTCAAATACGCAGAGAAGCCCTGTACCGGAACTAAATCAATTCGAGCGTTCATGCCTCTAAAAATGCCCTTGGCCGCCCCAACGGGGAAAAGAATTCCGGTGTTCAGAAACTGAGCGTTATCCCCCGCGTTTTGGCTGGATTTTTCCCAATACTCGACCATGATCCGAACGACTTTCCCGATCTGCTGCTCTAACCCATAGCTAAAGCTGTGCTGCATTTCCGGCTTCAGGCCAGGAACGGCCGTCCCGGCATTGGGTCCCAGATCCCAGGCCTGCTGGGAGGTGGAAAGGGCGAGGTTTTCATTTTCCCGCGTGACCAACAGGCGATCATACGAGGCCCTCAGAATGGTGCTGGGCGCAACGCGGCAGGAAATTCCGATGCGCGGCTGCAGGTGCCCTTCGTCCACGTTTCGCATGGTAAAGCGGTCATATCGCAGCCCCAATGCCAGGAACCATGAACCCAGGTGGAGATCACTCTGAACAAAGGCGGAGGCCAATACCGGTTTGATACGCTCATCGAAGTTAAAAATGGCTCCGCCGCCACTCGGCGTGAAGCGGTAGAAAGGATCCGCAGGGTCGATTTGATCATCGTCGGTGATGGCAAATTGGAAACGCTCGTGGATCGGGAAGGCCACGTATTGCAGACCGGCCTTCAAGGTACTGCCATCGCCAAAACGTCGAGTCAGCGCCGTCTGCGCCCCCCAGTTTTCCAGGCTGCGATTCTGACGAACCCAATTGGGGAAATCGGGACCTCCTGCGGAAAAGCCTGGGGCCAGATCGAGCGTGGGATCAAGCCTCGACGTTGCTCGCCGGTGATAGATCGCGGCGTCGAGATTCAAATCCTTATTGAAGAGGTGGCTCCAATTCAGACTGCCATTGAAGTCGGTATTAGCCATTCGCTGATTCATCCCTTGAGCCTGCTGGGAGACCAAATTCACCACCTCGCGGTCCGTGCGACCGCCACTCAGTGAGGCTCGCAGCATATCCCGATCCGAAAGAACCCAATCGAAGCGCGAAAAGACACGACCTGTTTCTCCATGGTTATGGAGGCTTTCAAAATTCACTGGATCCAGGAAACGATCACTGCGACTGGCGGCAGCGGTCACAAAATAGCCAAATCGCTCCGTTCCTCCCCGCGCGCCCAGGCCCAATTCCATCGTTTGAAATCGGCTGGCACCGAGGGTCACTTCCCCTTCAAACCCATTGGAAACACCCAGCCCCGACTTGGTGGTCATGTTGATGACCGTTACCGGTTTGCCGCCATATTCAGCGGCCACGCCGCCCGTAATGATCTCCATGCTCTCGATCTGAGCAGGGTCCAGGCCATTGGAAAAACTCGCGTGGACCTGATCCGAGAGCGGAATGCCATCGATGATATAGGTGGCTTGGCCGTGGCTGCCTCGAAAGTGGAAGCGCCCATTTTCATCCGCAATGAAACCCGGTGTCGTGAGCAAAATCGATTCCAAGGCGCGGCTTTGCACCGCAGCAGGCATGCGCTCAATGGTGGTCTTGTCGATATCAAGGTGAACCGAGGGGTGGTCTTCTACCAGGGAAAGCGTTTCTTCCACGGCGACCGTGACGCCTTGGGGCTTCAGGACAATCACCTGATCCAGAGGAAGGGTGGCGCGCAATTCGACGGTGCGATGAATGGATTCCAGGTCCTTGGCAAAAACCTCCAAGTGGTAGTCATTGAAGGGGACATTGAAAAACCCGAACCGTCCCTGGGCATCCGGCTGAACAACTTGGCGGTATCCGGAGACCTTGTTGAGAAGGATCACCTTCGCCTGGGAAACAGCGCCACCTCGATCATCCAGCAACCTGCCCTTGAGGCTGCCACTCGCGGCAGCAGCGAGCATAGGACTGAAAGCCAAGCAGAATGCCAATACGGAAAGGTTGGAGTAGAAAGAACGGATCATGAAGCACCCTCGAATTAAGACGGTATCTCAAGTAGAAATTGTTTTCAATTGGGATATTTGCCTAACAAATATATCAGATGCCTAAACCGCCGTGCCCAAGCCGCGAAACCCCCCCTGTGGGCCAAACCTGCGGCCGGAGGCGTTGACATGAAGCGGAAGAAGATCTGGATGCTAGTGGGTGGTGCGCTGCTCATCGTGATCATCGGAGTGGCTGCAACACGGGGAGACAAAGGCCTACCGGTGCAGGTGACAGACGTCAATCGCGAGACCATCACCGCCAAGGTAAGCGCCAATGGGAAGGTTCAGGCCGTTGCGAAGGTGGATATTTCGGCCAATATCATGGGCCAAGTGACCCGCCTGGCGGTCAAGGAGGGCGATTTCGTCAAGAAGGGTCAATTCATTATGGAGATTGACCCCAGCCGCTCCCGCGCCAATGCCGATAGCCTTTATGCCAATGTTGAGGCCGCGAGTACGGAGCTCCAGAGCGCGGAGGCCCGATTCAACCAAGCCAAGGCCGATTTCACCCGCGCCGAAGCCAACCGCAAAGCCGGCATCATCGCCCAGGCAGATTTCGAGCAACAGCGCACCGCCCTGACCACCGCCACCAATACCGCTCAATCCTCGCGTCGCCGCGTCGAGCAGGCCAAGGCCGAACTCCGCGGAGCCTCGGTCAGCCTGCGCTATTCCACCATTACCGCGCCCATGGACGGGGTGGTGACGGCGCGCCGCATTGAGCAGGGCGAAACGGCTGTGATCGGCGTGCAGAACCAAGCAGGCACAGTGCTCGTCACCATTTCCGACATGAGCAAGGTAGAGGCCGAACTGGAAGTCGACGAAGCCTCCATTCCCAACGTCAAGATGGGCCAGAACGCGCAGGTTCGCATCGATGCCTACCCCAATCAGGTTTTTGATGCCGTGGTTACAGAGGTTGGCGGAAGTCCGCTACTCAAGATAAGCCAAAACGAAGCCACGAAATTCAAGGTCAAAGTGCAGATGAAGAACCCGCCCGCCACTATCAAGCCTGGACTCAGCGCTCAAGCCGATATCTACACCGGCAGCCGGGAAAATGCCTTGGCGATCCCCCTTCAGGCCCTCGTCATGAAAGAGATCAAGCTCAAGGAGGGCGAAAAGCCCAAGGTCGGTGCTCCCAAGGAAGAAGAAGGCGTCTACGTTATGGAAGGCACCAAGACCAAGTTTGTGCCCGTCAAAACCGGCCTGCTCGGTGAACTCAATGTCGAAATCACCACCGGCCTGAATGGTGGCGAAAAGGTCATTACTGGCCCCTTCCGCACCCTTCGAGATCTGAAGGGCGGAGAAGTCGTTCGAGTCGAAAAGGCTCGCAAGAGCGGCACCCCAGGTGATGATCGCAAGGCTAACTGAGTCGGCTAAATCATGGACTATTCTGAACTTTTCCGGGTAGCGTTCCGTGCGCTGAGAGCCCACAAGATGAGGAGTTTTCTCACGTTGTTGGGCGTCATCATTGGCGTAACGACCATCGTAGGCGTGGTCAGCGTCATCAGTGGGTTGAATACCTACGTCAAGGAAAAGGTCATCGTACTTTCCCCGGACGTCTACATCCTGACCCGCTTTGGCATCATCAAGAGTCGCAAAGAATTCCTGGATGCCTTGAAGCGCCCACCCATCACCTGGCGAGAATACGAACGGGCGGCCAGCTCCCTGCAAAAGACCACCATGATCGGGGTTGGAAGCGGCCGGAGCGGCGCCGTTAATTCCGGCGCCAAACGGCTGGCCGATGTGATCGTCACGGGCGTGACGCCCAATTTTGCCGAACTTTTCAGCTTGGATTTTGAATACGGCAGCTTCTTTACGCAGAAGGAGAACGACGCCTTTCAGCCCGTGGCCGTGATCGGGGCCAATATCCGCGACGAGCTTTTTCCCGGGCTAGATCCCATCGGAAAAACCATCCTGGTGCGGGGCCTTCCCTTCAGGGTCATTGGCCTCATGCCCAAACAGGGTCGCAGCATCGGCTTCACCCAGGACAACCGCGTCTACGTGCCCGTCCAGGTCTACCGCACCAATTTCATGCCCACCAACCAATCCATGGAAATTTACATCAAGGCTGCCGGTGGCATCCCCGGCATGGAGGCCTCCATCGATGAAAGCCGGGCTCTCTTCCGGGCCATGCGCCATACGAGTTTTCGGGCAGCCGATCCCTTTGGCGTGATCACTCAGGAAGCCGCGCAGCAGATCTGGCGCCAGATTAGCGGCGCGGCCTTCATCCTCATGATCCTAGTGGCCTCCGTGAGCCTGGGTGTGGGAGGCATCGTGATCATGAACATCATGCTGGTCAGCGTCACCGAGCGCACACCGGAAATCGGCATCCGTCTGGCCGTGGGCGCCAAGAAAAAAGACATCCGACGTCAATTCCTCTTAGAAGCCGCCTTGCTTTCCATGACGGGTGGCGTGGTCGGGGTGCTGCTGGGCAGCGCCATCGCCCTGATCGTAAAAGGCGTGGCAGGATTTCCGGCTGAAGTCACCTTTGGCATCGTATTCACCAGCATCACGTTATCCACCCTGGTGGGCCTAGCGGCAGGATTCCTGCCAGCGCGGCGCGCCTCGAACCTTGTCGTCATCGACGCCATCCGAGCGGAGTGAACCATGGCTACCGCTCTCCGAAAATCCAGCCTGCTTCGCGCCATCGGAAAGGAGAATTTTCTCTTCGCTCTGCGGGCCATGTTCGCTCAAAAACTGCGGAGCTTCCTGACGCTGCTAGGCATCGCCGCCGGCGTGGCCACCGTTATCGCCATGGTGAGTTTTGTGGTGGGCTTCAACAACGCCATCACGGAGGCCTTCACGGCCTTTGGCACCACGTTGGTCCAGTTTCAAAAATACGAACCGCGATTCGGCGGGGGTGGCCCCATGCCCGAGGAACAGCGGCGACGGCGGGACCTGACCCGAGATGACGCCGATGCACTCAAGCGTCTTTCCACCCTGGCTGCGGCCGTTTCGCAAGAACGCTATACATTCGGCAATGGCCCAACGATCAAGAACCGCCGCGGCGAAGAAGCCAACGGCCCAACCTTCTGCGGCACCAATCCTGATTACGCTCCGGCCAACAATTCCGCCATCGAAGATGGGCGCTTTCTGGTGGATGCGGACGTGCTCCATGCTTCCCGCACCTGCGTCATTGGCTTGGATGTGGTTAAGGCCCTATGGCCACGCAAGGACCCCTTGGGACAGGAACTTATGGTCAATGGCGTGCCCTTTCAAGTCATTGGAGTGCTGGAGAAGAAACCGGAATTTGGCGATGGCGGAGCCAACAACATCGTCCTTATTCCAATCAGCACCTTCGATGAGATGTTTCCTCAGGTCAAAAACGGAGGTGGCGACACCCTCCACATCGCAACCATCCCCAAAGACCCCGCCGGCATGGATGCACTTACCGATCAGGAAGTGGCCATCCTGCGGGCACGACGCGGGTTGAAGCCCAACCAACCCAACGATTTCGCGATCTTCACCAGTGAAGGGCAACTCAAGCAATTCAAGGAGATCACGGGTGGTATCGCCGGGGCCATGATCCTGATCGCGGGCATCGCCCTGCTGGTGGGCGGTGTCGGCGTCATGAACATCATGCTGGTAACGGTGACGGAGCGAACGCGAGAGATTGGCGTGCGCAAGGCCCTCGGCGCCACCCGAAAAGACATCGCCGCCCAATTCCTGGTGGAAGCCGTTTCCCTAACCGGCGTGGGCGGCGCCATCGGCATCGCCGTTGGCCTGGGCATAGCCTTGACGGCCCGAGTCGCCCTGGATTTCCCAACCTCCGCGCCGCTTTGGTCTATTGTGCTGGGCTTCGGTATGAGCACGGCCATCGGCCTGATCTTCGGCATGTGGCCCGCCATGAAGGCCGCCAAGCAGGATCCCATCGAGGCCTTGCGGTA
>JAUYES010000431.1 GCA_030691225.1 Holophaga sp.
TTACTGCGGTAGACCGCCGTGAGACCAACACTCCATTCTCGGCCCAGCTTAACGTCGTAGCTGAAGAGCGCCTCATCTTGATAGGGCTGCTTGTGGTTCGGATCGAGCGTCGAAACGTTGAAGTTGTAGGCATAGGCATAATCTGGGCCGCCTACGGTGGTGTTCACGGGTATCAAAGTCGGGTTGTAGGGATTTACGAGGTTGCTGCTGCCTCCCCAATAAAAGGCGTTGGTGTTGTCGTAAACGCCCGGAATGGCCCGCTGGAAATAATCGGAACTCATGGCAGTGAAGTAGCGGCCGAAGTGTAGCTTGGCCACTTGGCTCTGGTTCTCGGTGACGTTGTAGGTAAAGCCGAGACGGGGCGCCAGGGTGCTGGTGCTCCAGATCTTGTCTCCGCCCTTCGCACCGCCCTTGAAGGCCTCGTAGCGAAGACCTGGCCGAATCTGGAGGCGTGAATTCACGGTCCAGGTGTCTTGCAGGAAGAACATGGTTCGTTCCATATCCGTTTTCACATCCCGGCCACCGCCCGTGACCGCCCGATAGGGGCGCAAGCCAAGCACGCCCCCACTAACTCGGGCGCGGGTACGGTAGGCAATACCATTGGGGCTGGCAATCCAGCGCTTTTCTTCGTTCAGAGACTTTTCGACTTCAAAACCCAACCGCATGGCGTGACTATCCGAGGCCGTCAGGAGACCGGAGCCGAAGATATCGAGGGTTCCGGAAAGGGTGTGGCGCCCACGAGCATTTTCGCGGAGCATGTTGCTGCGCCGCACGTTGCCCCAGTAGCTCTTGTCGATGAGTTCGGGATAGGCCACCTCGGAAAGACCGTTGGCAGTCATCACGCCAGGCTGGAGCGCGCCGGAAACTTCCATGGTGTAGCCGCCAGGGTTGTAGGAGGAACGATCATCCCTGGCTGTGAGGCCCGCGTATCGAAGGGTCACCACGCTCTGACCGATGGCTTGGGTCCAGGAGGTGGTGAAGAGAGTGCTGGGGCTCTTCTGGATCTGGGTGGCGTTCTTGGCGTAGTAGCGGGTCGCGTAGCGGTTCTCCCGGTCCACCTTGTCGTATTCTAAGAAGGCATCCCAGGTGGCATTGGGCAGAGCCTGCCAAGTGACCTTCCCTAGGAAACGAGGATTGGTGAGCTTCACGGGAAAAGCCACACCCACCGGCGAATCCTGGGCGGAATCGGTGTTGGATTCAACGGAAACGAAGTACCAGAGTTTGTCCTTGAGGATGGGCCCACCGAGGCTGGCACCGTAGGAAGCGTACTCACCGTCATAGAGAGGACGATCGGCGGGTGCGATGCGCTCATTGTTCCGCAACGCGGCCCAGGAGTTTTTTTGGTAGTAGACGCTGAGCAAACCTTCCACGGTATTGCCACCGCTCTTCACAACGCCATTGATCACGGCACCGGAGTAACCACCGAATTCGGCTGAGCCACCCAGCCCGCTCACCTGAACCTGGCTAAACCAATCGGGATTGGCGTACACCCATTTTTCACCGCTCTTGGCATCGCCAACGTTCAAGCCATCGATGGCGTAGGAATTGCCATAGATATCGCCACCCCAAGCCTTCACCGCAGCACCGCTAGTCGTGTCCGTCACATTAACCCCTGGTGTAAGGGAAGCCACTTGCGTGAGATCCCTGCCCGTGGGCACGTTGGCGAGCACATCCGACGAGAAACTGGTCGTCACCCCCACGGCTTCCGTGCTGGCCGAAGCGTTATCGCTCACCACTTCCACCGTGGCCGAGGCGGCAACTCGGAACTTCCAATTCACAGCCGAGGTGCGGCCCAATTCGAGGAATTCCTGGCCACTTAAACTCGGGTAGCCCTGGGCTTCCACCACGATCTTATAGAGCCCTGGCACCAACATGGGAAAGCGGTAGCTCCCATTTTCACTCGTGGTCATTGTCTTTTCGCCACCGATCATGGCGCCAGAAGTGATGCGCACCACAACACCTGCCAGGGGCTTTCCAGAAGGGTCGCGCACCACCCCAGTTAGGGCAGAAGTCGTGTTGCCTTGCGCCACCAGCGAACATGGCGCGGCGACAAGCAGGACGGCGAGGGCGCTTAACGAAGTCAAGCCTTTGCTGTGAGCCATGATTCCTCCCAAGGATAAATGGTGTGATCAAAAAACTATGCTTCGAACAACCGTGAGTCAAGTTTTTTTTCATTTCAAGACATGCCAACACAAGGCCACCAAATTAAAGCCTTTAGAAACTAGGCTTTGAATAAATAGCGACGTATTCAGTCGTCCGTAAACTTGGGCCGGGCGATCCGTTCCACTTCATGCAGTTTCTTCAACGAGCTCTTGGGGTCTTCCCTCGCGATACACGTAGCCAGCGCGTGAGCCAGCACGCCAAAAGCCGCGAGGCTATGGGAAAAGAGCAGGTTTTTTCCCGGAATGGGCAGCGATAAGTCGGCGATCTTGGTGAGTGGAGAATGCACACCATCCGAAAAGGCCAAG
>JAUYES010000433.1 GCA_030691225.1 Holophaga sp.
CTTGGCCTGGGGCTCGGGCATGAACAACACGGCGACTTCCGCCTTGGCCAGCCAGCTAACACCCGCCGCTGACCAGGGTGGCCTATTTGGCGTGCTCAACGCCGCATCCGGAATCGGGCGAATCCTGGGTCCCATGCTGGGGACCTTTGTTTTTGCCCGGTGGGGTTTAGCCGCCTCCTATTGGGTAGCCTCGGCAGTGATCGGCGCAGGGCTCATTCTGGCCTTTACCCTGCCCAAAAAACCCGCGATTCCGGAAGAGGCCTAGCCCTAATCCGTTCTGCGCATATCGACCACTTCGCCCGAGGTGTCCGATAGGAGTTTCTGAAATAAAGGGTCGCCCCGAAGCACATCTTCGGGCCGATCATGCTTCCCCGACTCGAAGGTGACCGTG
Source organism: Holophaga sp. (assembly GCA_030691225.1). Classification (GTDB taxonomy): domain Bacteria; phylum Acidobacteriota; class Holophagae; order Holophagales; family Holophagaceae; genus JAYREN01. The sequence continues at coordinate 392 of JAUYES010000433.1, forward strand.
ATGCGAATTAATCCAGGCAGCACCTGGCGCAGCGTCTCGAGCAGATGGGGATTCACCAACTCCCGCTCAAAATCCTGAACGGTATGCCGAACATTGGGCGGAAAGAAAAAGTGCAGTGCGGAGCCATCGAAGGTCAGTGATGTGGCCATATGAGGCAGGCTAACCAAGGTGCGCGGAAGCCCTCCGGGAACGGATTTGAGGGCCTCCGTGGTGGCTTGACGAAGCTCTTCGAGGTTTCCCGAATCCACCACCGGCTGCAGCTTCGGTTTAGGAGGCGCCGCTGGGGGAGGCACCGTGGGTGTCTTCAAACTATCGGGCTGAGGGGTCTGGGGATCCGCCGCCCGCTTCGCGGTCCCCGGCTCAGGGCGGAGTGGTCTCCCAGGGGGAGGCGATCCCACAGCGGCGCCCGATCGCACCAAGGTATCGAGCGGGGCCAAGTGAGGAAGTTGGGCGGCGGTGACCAGTGCCAACTCCACCACGATCTGAGGCAGGCTGGAATCCTTGAGATCTCGTTCCCGCTGCAAGAGCAGGTGCAGCATTCGCGCAAGTCGCAGGATGTCCTGGGGCCCGGCACCACCGCGCACATCGGATTCTAGGCGGTCTCGAAACGCCAGCATCAATTCGCGCCAGAAGCTGATCCAGTCGGTGCCGAGAGAAGCCAGCGCGTTGCATTCATCGAGCACTGTTCCGGGATCGCCACCCAGGATGGCGGCAAGGACATTCTGCACCCGCACCGCGGGGACGATGCCCAGTTGCTCCCGAACCATCTCTTCAATAACACGACCATCTCCGGCGGCGATGACCCGGTCCAGGGTGGTCAGCGCATCCCGCATGGATCCAGTGCCTGTTTCGGCCAGAAGCCGCAGGGAGCCTTCATCGAAGGAAACGCCCTCCTGCTCGCAAACGTATTTAAGGCGAGACTCAATGAGCCCTACCGGAATAAGCCGAAAGGGATAAATCTGCACTCGGCTCTTGATGGTTTCAGGCACATCCTGCAATTCCGTGGTGGCCAGGATGAAGACGGCGTGAGCGGGCGGCTCTTCCAGAATCTTGAGCAAAGCATCGAAGGCACTGCGGCTGAGCATGTGCACTTCGTCGATGATGTACACGCGATAGCGGCAAAAGGCCGGGCGAGTCTGCACCTGTTCCCGCAAAGCCCGAGCGTCCTCGACCGAAGCGCGGCTGGCGGCATCGATCTCGATCACATCGAGGTTGCGATCAGGCTGCTCGGCCGCAATACAGGCGTCGCAAACCCCGCAGGGCTCAGGGGTTGGCCCCTGAAAACAATTGAGCGCCCTGGCCAGGATGCGAGCGGTGCTGGTTTTTCCCGTGCCGCGAACACCGGCAAAAAGAAAGGCCTGATGGTGGATTTGGCCCGAGGGTTGAGCACGCCGCAGGGCATTACCCAGTGCGCGGACGCTGGCCTCCTGGCCAACCAAATCGGAAAGCAAGCGGGGGCGGTATTTCAGAGCGAGCGTTTTCATGGAACGGCCATTGTCCCATGACTCCGGCTTCCACGGCGCAGCGGAGGATCAGGAATCACGTCAGACCCTCGAAAAGACTCGGATGGCAGGAACCATGTCCCGCAGTGGGCCTGGAGTTGGCGATTGTCGGAAACCGACCCGATACTTTTTTGGTCCCCCGAAGGACCGGAGGCATCATCGCTTTGAGAACGTCGCGAACTTCGGCTTGGTAGTCCTTATCCAACGCGCAAAGCCAACCGTTGTTGGCCAAGATGTCGTAGAACGGATCATCCTTCAGAAGCCGAAGGCCTCCTACCCAGGCACTGCTGGCCCCACTCATCCGCGCTCGGCGCCCAAAGGTGTGAGCATCCACCATCACCATTAAGGGCGCCACTGAAATACCAACCTGAATACCTGCTGAGCTCAGGCGTTCGACAGCGACCCAACGACTGGGAATGGGCGGGGCCCGGGGTTCCACAACCTGGCGGACAGTGTCGTCATCTGTGGGAATGGAAATACCCACGGAAAGGCGTGATCCAAAGCTCTTCAAGAGCTCCAAATCCTGCAGCACGAGCGGCGAACGAGTATGCAGGAGCACCCTTGTGGTCGGGCAATCAAGAAGCACCTCCAAGCACTTGCGGGTAAGGCGAAATTCCCGTTCCAGCGGCTGGTAGGGATCCGTGGCCGAGGCGAGAAATACACTCTGGTTATGAAGCCGGTGCCGTTGTGCCCAAAGCAGTTCCGGAGCATTTAACTTGGGAGCAGACCACCCTCCCCAATCTGCGGCCCCATGAAGAGCATTAGGGTATTCCCGCACGTAGCAATAGCGGCAGCCATGGCCACACCCACGGTAGGGGCTCAAGGCGAAGCCAAAGCCATACCGCTCGTCCCGCTGGGGCCGAAGAATACTTCGGGCTTCTTCCGGCTCAACGTGGAGTTCGCGAAAAAAGCTAGGGGTTGACTCGGCAATAACAAGCGGGGGAACCATGCGAGAAGTATTCGCTATTTTTTCGCTTAGTCAAGAAGGTCGAGCTGGATTATTTGTCCAAGCTCTCCCAATCCCATTCTCCCGGCCCTCTCGTCGAGTCCGTGAGGCCTTGCTGGGTCAGCCAGGCGTCATAGATCACCAAGGCACACATGGCCTCAGCCACAGGAACGACCCGCGGTGCAATGCAGGGATCATGGCGCCCCTTTACGATAATTTCCGCAGCCAAACCCTGAGAATCAACCGTCTGCTGAGGCATTGAAATCGAACTTGTGGGTTTCACAGCCAGCCGAAGGACAATGGGAGCGCCGTTGGAGATTCCCCCCAATATTCCGCCCGAATCGTTTTTGGGGAAACCACTCGGAGTCATCGGGTCGTTATTTAGAGAGCCCTTCATGCGCGCTGCGGCGAACCCAGCTCCTACCTCAACCCCCTTGACGGAGCCAATGCTCATGCAGGCATAGGCAAGGAGCGCATCGAGCTTACCAAAGGCCGGATCGCCAAGGCCTTCCGGAAGCCCTTCGATCCAAATTTCACAAATGCCGCCAACGGAATCACCTTCAGCCTTGGCAGCCTCCACGGCCAGTCGCTGGGCGGCAAAAACGGCGGGATCCCCGCTGCGCAGCGGATTCTGTTCCACGAAATCCCATTGCAGGACTTCGCAAGGTATTCCTCCGATCTCGCGGTTGAAGCCTCGAATCGTAACGCCCAGGTCTGCCAACTGCTGCTTAGCCCAGGCACCCGCAGCGACGCGCGCCAGGGTTTCGCGTCCACTGGAACGACCTCCGCCCCGTGGGTCCCGAATGCCGTACTTGCGCTGATAGGTAAGGTCCGCATGACCCGGCCGAAATAACTCTTTCAGGGCATCGTAATCGCCACTGCGTTGGTTTTCGTTAAACACTGCCAAGGCAATCGGATGCCCCGTGGTCCGCCCCTCATAAACACCGGAAAGTACTCGCAGCCGGTCTGCTTCGCTTCGGGGTGTCACCAGATCTGATTGACCGGGCCGACGGCGATCTAATTCGAGCTGGATAGCCTCCAGATCAAACGTGAGGCCAGGCTTAACACCGTCTAGCACCACGCCAAGAGCAGGCCCATGGCTCTCGCCAAAGGTAAGGATGCGAAACGTGCGACCAAAGGAGCTGGGAGAATCAAACAGCATTTGTGAGCGCTATTCCGAATCTCTATTTTCAGAAGCAGGAGATCCACCCTCAGCGGAGGTTCGTTTCACCAGCTTTGGCAGGCCATCCGTGGCGAAACGCGCGGTCTGCCCGATCCAGACATAACGAGTGCCGCGCTTTTGCCCCTGTTTGGAAATAAGACCATCGGCATCCAGCTCCGCAAATACCCGACGAAGCGCTGCGGGCGCACCATCCACATCCCGCAGTCCAAGATTAACCTGAGCTTCGAAGCTGGAAAGCGCCCCATGGGTTTCTAACGCAAGGGCCAATTTTGCTTTTAAATCCTCAAAATCAATTTTTTTACGCTGGGGCTTGCCCATTTCCATTCCGCCTTGAGTAAAGGCGGTGGGTCGGGGTTCATATTCTGCCGAGCGAGGAACAAAACCTGCCGGAGTGCTAACTTCGTGCACCATCCCACCATCAAGGTAGACATCGGACTTATCGGCCTGAAAAAGAACCACCACAGAAGTGGCAGGAATACCTTCACTATGGAGGCATTCCACAACACGATCTCCAATGCGCCTTTTCTGGTCGGATGAGAGCATGGGAGTCTGGAAAATGACCAAAGGCATAATGAATCCCCTTCCATCTGGATAGTATTAAATTTATTCGCGATGCCACGATAGACAAAGGCATTTTTTGGACCATATGGTCCCGAATTGGAGAAGCAATGGGAACGGTTTCAGAAGCCCGAAAGGCCCGCTCCACCGAGGAGGCCAGTTTCGAAACATTCCTCCGAAGCAAGAAGCTGAAATTGACTGGGGAACGCCTAGCAATTCTTGCGGCTATTTTTCAACGGGAAAGCCACTTCGATGCGGAAACCCTGCATGCCGGACTGCGCATGAATGGTGGAGACATAAGCCGCGCCACGGTCTACCGGTCGCTTGATTTACTCGTGCAAGCCGGGCTAGTTCGTAAAAACAGCCTAGGCGATAGCCACGCCAACTACGAAGCCGCCCGCGGTGATGAACACCACGATCACTTGATCTGCCTAGG
>JAUYES010000289.1 GCA_030691225.1 Holophaga sp.
CTTTTTATCGGTGTCCATCGGTGTTCATCGGTGGCGAATTTCTTTTCCAAGAGCATCCATCCACCCACGGTATTACCTTCAAAACATGAAACTTCAGCCACTATAGGTCGTTAAAAAACGAAATATTTTTTTGGCCACCGATGAACACCGATGGACACCGATAAAAGCAAATAAAGACCGCTAGCCCGTGTCCGTTTACTCAGCGCTTTGGCGATTCTTCAGTGGTTCCTTTTGGATTTTTCCCCGTGTTGAATTTTTTTTCGACCCACCGCCCGCAAAACCACACTAGGCCATGTCGTCCCCAACCCCTCCGCATTGCCGAGGTGCCTATGAGTTACATTCCTGCCCTCCTGTTTTCGGTGGCGCTCCTATCCACCGTTCTTCAGGCCCAGAGGCCAATCAAAAAGATTGCACCGCCATCTCACCATATAGCGGCACTCCAAAAGCGCTTGCAGGAGCGTGTGAATGCAATCCACGCCGCCAGCACGTCCCCTGGCATCAATGTGGGCGTCACGCTGTCCGATGGCAAAACTCTGGCGGCATCGGCCGGTGTGGCCGATCGTGATTCGAAAGTGCTCCTTACTCCCACAGGTCGAATGCCCGCCGGTAGTGTTGGCAAAACCTATGTGGCTGCGGTGGCCCTGCAGTTGGTTAAAGAGGGCAAGCTGGACCTCGACGCCAAAATCGAACGCTACCTTGGCAAGGAGCCTTGGTTTCTAAAACTACCGAATGCGCAGAGCATCACCGTACGCATGCTGATGAATCACACTTCCGGTTTGGAGCGCCACGAGTTCAAGCCCGCCTTTCAAAAAGCCCTAACCGAGGCTCCCGACCGGAATTGGCAACCCGAAGAACTCCTGGCCTACCTGTTCGGAGACCCCCCCCTTTTCGCCGCAGGCCAAGGGATGGGCTATTCGGATAGCAACTACATCGCGCTGGGCATGATCCTGGAACGCATCACGAGCAGGCCCTATTACGAGCTTTTGCACCAGCGCCTCCTGAAACCACTCGGACTGAAGGACAGCTTGGCGCCGGAATCCCGCACCGTGCCGGGGCTCGTGCAGGGATATGCCGGCCCCGATAATCCCTTCGGTGGCACCGACGCCATGGTCCAAAACGGCCGCATCGCCTTTAATCCCAAGAGCGAATGGACCGGTGGCGGCGTGGTCGCCACCGCCGCCGATTTATCCCGGTGGGGCAGGCTCCTTTACGAAGGCAAGGCCTTCGACCCTGCGCTGCTACCCACCATGCTGCAAGGGGTCCCGGCCCGCGAGCTCGGGCCTGGGGTGGCTTACGGTCTGGGCGTTATCCTGCGCGCCTCCGAATTGGGACCCACCTATGGTCATAGCGGCTTCTTCCCCGGCTACCGAACCCAGTTGCTGTACTTCCCGGACCACCACCTGACCGTGGCCGTTCAGGTCAATACCAGCGTGGCCAATGCCCAGGGCAAATCCCTCTTTGAGGTGGCCACCGAAGTGGCCAA
>JAUYES010000469.1 GCA_030691225.1 Holophaga sp.
GGTAGTGCGTGGCAGTTTGGTCGGCCAGCATCTCGTACTTCAGTTGGGAATCCTTACGACACACCTGAAGCGCTTCCAGGATGTAGTCCTTACCAACCTGGCAGGTCAATTCGCCCGCCTGCTCGAAGACTTCTTCGACCTTATCGCCCAGGATTTCAATCAGGCGCAGCAGGTCCCCATCTTTGGTTTCGGTTGGGGCCGGGAACACCATATCGGTGTCATTTTTCTTGACGACAGCTCGAACAGGAGCCTTGGGAGCGTCTTTGCCCTCGGCTTCGGCCTTGGCTTTGGCGATTTCGAAATCCGCCAACTGTTTCTGCCATTTGGCTTCTTCCGCAATGACAAGCGCCTCCTGTTCGGCCACATACGCGCGAAAGCCCGGCAACGGCACGGTCTTTGGCATCGTGATCTGCCGGTTAGGAGAGGCCTTGTAGTCGTAGACAAAAGGTCCGGAGGCGACTTCGGGGAGGTTCGTATCTGACATCAGCCAACCTCCTGTCGATTACCGCTTGCAGCGGTTTCAAGGCACGGATCCTCGAAAATCTCGCGATACCGATCCGCGAGGCTGCTGGTCATGATCTTGTCCTGCAGCTTCATAAAGCCGTAGAAAAGGGATTCGGGGCGCGGGGGGCAACCGGGAATGTACACATCCACGGGAATAATCTTGTCCACACCCTGAATCGTATGGTACGAATTGAAGGGCCCCCCGCAGGTAGCGCAACTACCCATGGCGATCACCCACTTGGGTTCGGGCATCTGGTCATACAGTAGCTTGATGGTGGGCGCCATTTTGTAGGTGACTGTGCCGGCCACGATCATGAGATCGGCCTGGCGGGGCGTGGCCCGGAAGATGCCACAACCGAACCGATCAAAATCGAAACGGGAGGCACCCGCGGCCATCATTTCGATGGCGCAGCAGGCCAGACCAAAGGTCATGGGCCATACGCTGGTGGCACGGGACCAGTTCATGACTTTTTCAACTTTGGTCGTGATCAGGATGTGTTCCAGGGCCGAAGGTTGGTGAATTACTCCCATGTGAGGGCTCCCTTGGACCAGATGTAGCCGTAGCCAAAAAGCAGAAGGAAGAGGAAGATCCCGATTTCGATGATGCCGAAAAGGGCTAATTCCTTCATCTGGATTGCCCATGGCATAAGAAAGACCGTTTCCACGTCAAAAACCAAGAACATCACAGCGACAAGGTAGTAGCGAACCGAAAATTTCTCGCGCGCTTCACTGGTTGTCGTAATGCCACATTCATAGGTTGAGCATTTGGCCGCACTGGGCCAGCTGGGGCGAAGCAGCCGAGACAGGTTCCAGATGATGATCGGTAGTGCCACGGCCACAAGAATCAGTAGCAGGATGGGAACATACCCGCGCATGGAACCTCCGGATCGTTTCAAGGAAGTCCAATTGTGGTCGCGCCACCGGGACTCGGTCAACGTTCTATTCGGACCTCAGAGTCTGAAACAACCCATCCGTCGCTTGTCACACTATCATTTAGACATGCCTTCCCCCAACTCCTCCAGCCCTGATCCCAACAAGTCCGGCGATTTAGCCCAGGCCTTGGATCCATCGGAACTCACCAAAACCGATATCCGGCCCGCCCTCTATCCCACCATGGACTTGACTAAGGAGCCCGTTGACTTTGCGCTTTTCCAGGCCATCCCCCTAGACCTGATGCTCAAACTCCACTTTGTGCCCGTCCATGAACGCGACGGTGCCTTGTGGTTGGCCATGGCCGATCCGCTCGACGTGATCACCCAGGACTTGCTCCGCATGCAGCTCAAGCGCCCGCTTCGCTTTGCCGCTGCTCCCCAGGCGCAAATCCAAGAGGTTTTGAAGAAATCAGAATCCGGCCAAAAGGTCATGGATGAAGCCGGTGAAGCTCTCAAGGTCCAGGTGCTGCGAGAAGAAGACCTCGACGACGAAGTGCTCGATCTCGAGCGCATGACCGACAAGGACGAAGCACCGATCATCCGCTTGGTGGATACAACCATTTTCAATGCCCTCCAGCGACGGGCTTCGGATATCCACATGGAAACCACAGCGACGGGTTTCCAGATCAAGTACCGCATCGATGGCTGCCTTTACACGGCGGCCGAACCTATCGATAAGCGCTTTGCCTCGCCCATCATCAGCCGCATCAAGGTCATGTCCGAGCTCGATATCGCCGAGAAGCG
>JAUYES010000478.1 GCA_030691225.1 Holophaga sp.
TTGGTGGTCACCATGGATAGCCACGGTGGATCCCTGCACGAGGAAGTCTTAGCCACCAGTCAGGAGCGAGCCAAGGCCTTGATGGGGTAACCTTAAGGGGATGCCGCAGACCTACCACCAACTCCGCCTCGACCTAGCCACCGCCTTGGCCCAGTTCCTCGAACCACGAGAGGCCAACGCTGAGGCCATCCGGTGGTTTGAGGAAGGCCTTGGGCGAAGCCGCACGTGGATGGCTGGGCACGGCGATGAGGGCGTTCCCGACGAAGTCCGGGGCCAGATCAGCCATTGGCTGCGTCGTCGGAAGACCGGGGAACCCTGGGCGTATCTTCTTGGATGGACCAAGTGGCGGGGGCGTCGCTTCGCGGTCAATGCATCCACCCTGATTCCCAGGCCCGAAACCGAAATGGTGCTCGAAGCCGCTCTTGAATTAGGCCAACGCTTGAAGGTAAGCCGTGCCGTGGATGTGGGCACAGGGAGCGGCATCTTGGGTATTTCCATGGCCCTCGAGACCGACTGGGAAATAAGCGCCACGGATATCAGCGAAGGCGCCTTGGCCGTGGCTCAGCAGAATGCGCAAGCCCTGAACGCGAACCTCGATTTCAAGTTGGGTCACCTATTGGACCCGGTTCTTGGCCCACTAGGCTTAGTTGTCTCCAACCCTCCCTACGTTGATCCAGACGACCGGCCCTCGCTGCAACCCGAATTGGCGTGGGAACCCGACTCGGCCCTCTTCGCAGATGATCATGGCCTGGCTTTGAATATTGAATTACTCATGGAGTCTAGACGGCGGGCAGCGATGGCCTGCGTGCTCGAAATTGGGACAGGCCAAGGGGCGGTCCTGAAGGAGAAGGGCCTCGCCTTCGGATGGAATCGCATTCAGGTGCACCAGGATTTGGCGGGCCATGACAGGGTGCTCATGGCGCTCTGATTCCTATCTGGCATGAGCCCTGCACAGTCCTCGAGTGGAGGTTCGTCATGCGGAAAATGTTGCCCATCCTCGCCGGATTTTTGGTGATGGGGTGCAGCCTGCCCAAGACCCACGATGCGAATTTGGCCAAGAAGCCCAAGATTCCTTATGTTGAAGAAGCTCCTCTGCAGGGGCCCTCTTCCGAAGGGTCCTTATGGCAGGATCGGCCCATCGTTGGGGATCTTCGAGCGGGACGATTGAACGATCTCGTGACGATCCGCATCAGCGAAAGTACCAATGCGACTTCCAGGGCGAACCTGGATACGAGCCGAAAGGGTTCGAATGCCTGGAGTGCCCCGGCGCTCTTTTCCCGCTTGGGGGCCTTGGGCATTACTTCGGGCGATACCAGTGACAAGAGCACAGGTACAACCAACAAATTCTCTGGCAATGGCACGACGGGGCGCAGTGCGGCCTTTAATACAACTGTTACCGTGCGGGTTGTGAAGGTGCTCAACAACGGAAACCTGATTTTCGAGGGATTCCGGGATATCCAACTCAATAACGAAACGCAGCGCCTCTACGTTGCCGGCCTCATTGATCCCCTGCGCCTGGATAACAACAACAGTATTGCTTCGGGTCAAGTTGCTGAGTTGAGGGTTGGTTATGGCGGCCGAGGCGTGGTGGACGAAACGGTTAAGCCGGGCTATGTCAGCCGCCTTTTGAACTATCTCTGGCCATTCTGAGGTACTGACGATGCGCATTGCAGCCATGTTCCTGGTCGGTCTCTCGTTGTTTGGGATTCCCGATAAAAAAGTCGAAGCCAAGCTTCGCGATGTCGCCCGCCTTCAGGGCGTGCGCGGGAATCAGCTTCTGGGCTACGGTGTTGTCGTGGGTTTGGACGGCACGGGCGATAAGGATCAAACGAAGTTCACGGTGCAGAGCCTTACCAATCTGTTGGCGCGTCAGGGCATTAGTGTTAGTCCCACGGCAGTTAAGGTTAAGAATGTGGCTGCGGTGATCGTTACCGCCGAGCTTCCCGCTTTTTCCAAGAGTGGGCAAAAAATGGACGTCACCGTCAGCAGCACGGGTGATGCGAAGAGCCTGGCGGGTGGTACGCTCCTGATGACGCCCTTGCAAGGACCCGATAATCAGGTCTATGCCGTGGCTCAGGGCCCTTTGCTTGTGGGTGGTTTCAGCGCTGCCGCAGGTGGTGCCGCGGTGACTAAGAATCATCCAACGGCTGGGCGTATTCCCGATGGCGCCATCGTCGAACGGGAGATCGCCGGGAATTTTAATGACAGGCCCAATCTCCGCTACAGCCTTCAGGAAGAGGACTTCACCACTGCCATACGAGTGGCTCACACCATCAACGAAGAACTGGGTGAAAAAGCGGCCCGGGCCATTGATTCCCGCACGGTTGAAGTTCTCACTCCCAAGGAGTTTCAGGGCCGAGCCGTGGAATTGGTTGCTCGCCTGGAAAACCTTAGCGTTCAGCTGAATCCCAAGGCGCGAGTGGTCGTCAATGAAAAAACCGGCACGGTGATCTTGGGGTCGGATGTCAAGATCGGGGCCGTGAGCATCATTCAGGGCGGCCTTTCCATTGTGGTGACCTCAACGCCCTTGGTCAGCCAGCCCAAGCCCTTCAGCCAAGGGAAAACGGAAACAGCGGAAAAAAACACGGTCGCTGTGGTGGAGGAAAAACCCAAGACTCTATCGATTGAACCAGGTGTTTCGGTGGGTAAGCTGGCGGAAATGCTGAATTCGATGGGTGTCACGTCAAGGGATATGGTGGCGATCCTTCAGGCCATCAAGGATGCCGGTGCCCTCAATGCGGAGCTTCGAATCCTGTGAGCGATCTTAAGATCCAGGCACCTAGCGATTTGGTAAGTCCAGACCTGCCCAAGCTCAATGCTAAAACCAGCTTGAAAGAGTCTTCCCAGCAATTTGAGGGGCTTTTGATGGCCCAGCTTTTTCAGAGCCTGAGAAAAACAGTCGAACCTTCGGGGTTGTTTGGTGATGAAGGGCAGGCTAGGCAAACCTACGAATACCTTTTTGATCAGGCGATAGTGAATCACGCTATGGCAGCCGGCAAGGGCTGGGGCTTGGCTGAACGGATCGAGCGCAGCTGGACCCAGGCAAATTCAATTCGGGACTTGAAGGATTCTGAAAAGCTGCCGATATAGAGTTTGTCGAGGTGAGTTCATGCGTGTTACTGGCAAGTCCAGCAGTGTTGGGGCCCCACAGAATGCGGGAGGGGCCAAGCCTGCATCGGGCGCGACTGCAGCCGCAGCGGCTTCTGGCACGGGTGCAGTGGGTGACGCTCTTAGTGTTTCGAGCACCGCCCAATTCATTGCCGTGGTAAGAGCCAAAATCGCAAAAGTGCCGGAAATCCGCACAGCCAAAGTGGAGGCTCTTCGAGCCAAGCTCCAATCCAATGGCTATAACCCCGACGGAGAGGCCGTGGCCGATGGTCTAGTGCGGGAACATACCCCGCCTCGCCGTGAGCCCTGATGTGAGGCTGTGATTACTCCCCTTGGACAACGCCAAATTTTTCAAACTGCTAACGTCGAAGCCGTTCGCGCCTCCTTAGAGGTCAGTGGGCAGATCCAGCGAGAGCAGGCCAGGAAGAAAACGGCCGATGACAAGACGGCGGAGGATCAGGCGGGCGTTCAAGTGATCTCTGGTTCTGAACGGATTATCACGGAAGAACGTCAGCAACGGCAGAAGCAGGGTGGAGCCGATCATCAAAAGGAAAAGGACGGCGACGGCGAAGGGGGGAATGAAAAGGCAAAAAGTGCCGATTCTCACCTGGATTTCCTCGCATGAGCGGGCTTGGTTGGACTGGTATGAGCCTTGCGGATGAGGTTGCAGGAGGTGATTAATGCTGCACTCGCTGCCCGCCATGCTGGATGATCTTGAACGGCGGTTGATCGCCGGTGAAGACCCGCTGCCTCTGCTTGCTTCTGTGCGATGGCCGAGTCTGGGCGGATGGCCACAGGATCCCATCGAGGCTCAACAGCTTAAGCATCGGATTTCCTCCATTAGTTCCCTTATTAATGGTCTTCAGGCGCCACTTCAGGCGACGCTTCTGGCGTTAAACCAGTTTGCGGGCTATGGCGCCAAGGGTGCCGTGATCTCCCCGACCTCCCTTTCCTATCGGTTTTCGGAACATGTCTAGGAGGCGGTCATGCCCGGTCTAAATGCCAGCCTGAACATTGGCCTCTCTGGCCTCCAAGCCAGTCAGGCGGCCCTGAATGTCGTTGGGCACAACATCGCCAACGTTAATACACCTAACTACAGCCGCCAGCGCGCTGTGTTGAGCAACAATGATTCCCAATCGTTTGGCAACCTGCAGTACGGCCAGGGTGTGAACCTGAATAACATCATGGGAGTCCGGGATCGCTTCTTAGAAATGCAGATTACTCAAGCCACCTCGCGGAGGAGTGGGGCAGAAGCGCGCTATTCAACCCTCGAGGGGATTTCCCCCTCCTTTATTGAAACGGGCGTTTATTCGTAACTAAGCGCTCTCGTTCAGCGTTTCTTTTCGGGGTTTAAGGACGTTTCGGCGCGCCCGGAAGATGGTTCGGCTCGAACGGCGCTTCTCGGCAGGGCCCAGAGT
>JAUYES010000482.1 GCA_030691225.1 Holophaga sp.
AATGGCGCGTGAGGGTGAGAAAAGGCGAGAATCCAGAGACATTCAAACTTAAGGTCATGCGCTGGGAAGATGTCGTAGACAAGTTCGCCAAAAGTCATTTCCCGAATCTGAAGCCGAAGACCCGCGAGACATACGCCAGCGCTTTTCGGGTCCACATTAGGGTCGCTTTCATCGGGAAGCTTTCCCACGAAATAGATGAAGAGGATGTGCAAGCCTTCCACAAGGGCCTTGGGAAGGAGAACAAGAAGCGGATGGCAAATGTATGCCTCGGACTCCTCAACATGATCTTTGAACGTTGCGAGGCTTGGCGTTGCCGCATGAGGAATTCAAACCCTGTCGCCATGTTTCACAAATCTGGCTACAAGGTCTTCCCTGAGAAGATCCGCAACCGACCCATTGAAGCTGATGAAACCGCTCGGATTGGCGAGGCTCTTTCAATCATGGAGAGCCAGGGGTGGGTGCAATTTTGCAACATCGCCCGCGTGATGTATTACAGCGGTGCCAGACGCGGAGAAGTGCTTGGCCTGTCCTGGGATTGGATCGACCAAAACCGGAAAGTGATTCGCTGGCCCGACTCAAAGCGTGGAGCCATTTCCAAACCGTTGAATGATGAATTATTTCGCATTTTGGCTGGCATCCCTCGAATAGATGGAAATCCATGGGTATTCCCAAGTCAAGGCAACAAAAAGAGCAAATCTGGTCACGCGGAGCACATTGAGCGCCCGTGGAAAAAGCTTCTGAAACTGGCGGAGGTTGAAGACCTGACCCGCCACGATCTCCGACACAACGCTGGCAATGTGGCCGGAGAGGAGGGGGAGAACCTTCAGACAGTGGCAGTTCTCCTGAGCCACAGGGGCACTGCCACTACGGAACGCTATTCAAAGCCGCAGGGTCTCGCCGCGGCCAACCGCTTGGGCGGGAAACTCAAAGAAAATATTTCAAAAAAGCCAAATCGTTAACTTGCAATACATGAAAAACCAAATAGGTCATTTTCCGGCCTATAATTTACCCCATAATGGGCTAAACTCCCTTTTTTCTCACACTAACCGCTTGACTGTTGTGGATTTTGGTTGCAGATTTGATCTCGTTGAAACAAAAAACGCCCAGGATCGCCTGAACTTGCTGGCTCGACGATCCCGGGACTTTCTGAAAACCGCCCTTCGGACGGCGTGCCTATTTTGAGGCATTTCGCAAAAAGGGGCAATCTAGGAGAAGCCATCATGGCTGCCACCCCTTCCACTGCACCACCGGTCCAAGACGTAAAGGACCAAGTCCGGAATGAGGACCTTCGCCTTCCCTTGCCTGTGAAGTATCTCAGCGAGGGTGAAATCATCGCCATGCTTGGAACCACGAAGCGTGCCTTTCGTCAGCGCCCTGAAAGCGCCCGTCCTCCCTGCATCGCCTTGACTCCGCGCAATCGGATTTATGATCCTGCCGAATTCGCCACCTGGATCGCCTCCCGCCCGCGTTCAAAGTAGGCAGGTGGACCATGAGCACGATTCAAAACCAAGGCCACCAGGCCCTTGCCAGCGGCCTGCCCTCTGTTTGCACTGCCGTAGCTGCGGCCCTTGCACTCGAAGAACTAGACCGATTGAGGGCTATCGAGTGCCTGCCTACGCCCGAGATGCTGCTGGAGTGCCTTCATGCCCGCACCAATGATTTCGATCTCCTGGCAGGGATAGCCGGAGCCTATCTGCATGAACGCGGGATTGGCGGAGGGTGCCATGACTAATCTGCGCTGCTCTTTCTTCCCGACCGCCCTAGACACTCATCCTCACACCTGGAGTGGCACCTGGCCTGCCCTCTGTCGCGGTTTTGCCAATGACCGGATGCCAGCTCCACATCCTGCGGATGCCGATCCCAAACGATACCTGCCAGCGATCTGTGGGGCGACCTTCACACCAGGATCAACGCGGGCTGGTGCGAACGTAGTGTCGATCCAACTCGCCAGCGTCGACATTGACAATGGGGAAGAAACCCCAGACCCCAGTGGGCGAAAACATCCGTCTGGGCGCCCTATGTTGCTAAAGAGGGTTATAAACTCCCCTGCCACCATCGGTTTGATTTGTGATGAACTGCTGCGCCGACGGATTGCCGGTTATGCCTGGGAAACCTGGTCATCCACGCGTGAATGGCCGCGCTTACGGTTGGTTCTGCCATTAAACGCGCCAATCCTGCCTGATCTCTGGGGCACATGCACGGAATGGATCCTCGAAACCACCGGCTTGAACCGCTGGCGAATGGCCCTGGATCTGCCGGTGCTCCGTGACACAGCCAGACTTCACTTCCTTCCTGCCCGCCGCCCTGGCGCTCCCTCAGTTGAGCGCCGGGAGATTCCCGGCGACATCCTGGAGCCTCCCACTTCCGAGGAATTGGTCCTTTTGGAGCCCCCAAAAACAACTCTCCACCCATGGCAAATGAATGCCTTGGCCTTGCATGGCTCCACCTGCCACCCCACGGAATCAGGCAAAGCCGGGTGGGCGAAACGTTTCAGGGCCAGCGATGGAAATCCTTTGGATCTCCGAACCCTCGATGCTGTGCGCCTCCTTGAATCCATCAACTGCAGGGTTGGCCCAGGCCGCCCATGGGGATCGGGAATGAAACATCGAACCTCCTGCCCGTGGTTCGAGGAACACTCGCATCAGACCAACGATGATTCCGGAGTGCTCTTTAAGGAATTAGGCCGCTGGCCTGCGTGGCATTGCTCACACTCTCATCATTCTCACCTGGGGCTTGCGGATCTCATGGAAGCTGCTGGGGTGCTGCGATGAGTCAGAAAAATGAGGGCGCCCGTCCCGTCGGTCGCGAAGTTAAAGACGAAGAGCCCGGAATTGATTCCACCCCTTCCGAGGCCGTGTCACCCGACTTGATGATCGAGGTGATTAACCGACTGGCATCCCTCCAGCCCCTCGACTACGAGGTGATGCGCACGGCAGAAGCCAAGCGACTCGGAGTCCGCATAAGCGCTCTTGACGAGGCCGTCATGCAAACGCGAAAAGATCACCTGGCCAATTCAGGAAAACCCACCATGTTCCCATTGGTCGAGCCTTGGCCCGTCTCCGTGGAACCTGCAGACCTCTTGGATCAAATCCACCGCACAGTGCGGAGATTTATCATCTGTGACACCAGCACATCAATCGCCGCGGCTCTATGGATTGCATTTACCTGGTTCATCGACCATGTGATGGTGGCACCACTGGCTGTCATCACGGCTCCAGAGAAGCGATGCGGGAAATCCCAGCTTCTCGATGTGATCTGCCGCTTATCGAGGCGCCCCATCGTGGCATCCAATATTTCACCCGCCGCCGTCTATCGAACCATCGAAGCTTTCAAACCCACACTGTTGATCGATGAGGCTGATTCATTCCTCAAGGACAACGAAGAGCTGCGAGGTGTCATCAACTCCGGACACACCCGCCAATCGGCCTACGTCATCCGGACGGTGGGAGACGATCATGAGCCCCGTCAGTTCTCAACTTGGGGAGCAAAGGCTATTGCGGGGATCGGGCACCTATCAGGCACCCTAATGGACCGCGCCGTGGTTCTAACGTTGCGGAGAAAGCTGTCCAATGAAAAGGTCGAACGGCTTCGACATGCCGATCCTTCTGAGTTCGCCTGCTTGGCATCCAAACTGGCTCGCTTTGCGGAAGACAATGGTCAAGCCATCGCAGATGCTCGCCCAGACCTTCCAGAAGCACTGAACGACCGGGCACAGGACAACTGGGAACCACTTCTTGCGATCGCAGATCTGGCGGGTGGGGAGTGGCCCAAGAACGCACGTGCTGCGGCATTGAACATTTCTGGGGCGGAACACGACACGCCATCCACATCCGCGGAGTTACTGGCGGACGTTCGGGAGGCATTTGGCTGCAAGGGCCTGGAGCGCATGGGGGACAGGCTAATTTCAACCGCCGACCTCCTGAAATGCCTCCTCGAAGATGAGCTAAAACCCTGGTCCTCTTACTACCAAGGTCGCCAGATGAACCCCCGACAGCTGGCCAACCGACTCAAGGAATATGAAATTCACAGCGAAAACATCAAGTTTTCGTATGGTCAGACATTGAAAGGCTATCGCCAGAGCCAGTTTGAAGATGTCTTCGCTCGCTACCTTACCCCCTCCGACACGCCCTCCCCGAATCCGCTTCCCGCCACCTTCGGCTCCCCATGCGGGTTTGAAGGTAGCGGAGAGGTCGAGGTAGCGGATGATGGGCTACTTTTCCCTGATGAAGTAGCGGAGAGAGACGCAACCAACTACCGATCCGCTACCCGGAAGATCCCACCACTACTGCAAAGTAGCGGGGTAGCGGACGTAGACAGGTCTTTCGAAAAAGAATCTCCGCAGGCCGGATTTGATTACCACGTGGGTGAGATCGCATGATTCCCGACTTACACCGCGCCGCCGAGGTGGTTCGTTTCGCCCGAGATCACGGGGTCATTTTATGGGCCCAAGGAGGTCGTCTCCAATACCGAAGCGCCTGCCCGCTTCCCGGCGATCTTGAAGATCTTCTGAGGCAGTTAAAAACCGCCATAGTCGCTTTTCTTGCAGACTCTGTTCTGGAGCAGCAAT
>JAUYES010000483.1 GCA_030691225.1 Holophaga sp.
CACCATGGCCCGCCATGCCGCCTCTGCTGCATAAACGCGAAAGGGCGCCTTTGGCGCCCATTCTAGGTGATCCGATCAGGACTATTTCGAGCTGAAGGCCTTCAATCCGTCGAAGGTCTTCGTGACGCGGGCCTAAGCGGCCCGCGCCCTGCGGGCGAAATGCGCCTTCGGCTCATTTCGTCGTCCCCCTCCACGCCTTTGGCGCGTCGGGTCACCATGGCCCGCCATGCCGCCTCTGCTGCATAAACGCGAAAGGGCGCCTTTGGCGCCCTTTCTAGGTGATCCGATCAGGACTATTTCGAGCTGAAGGCCTTCAATCCGTCGAAGGTCGGCGTCATGGCTTTGTCGCCTTTTTTCCAGTTGGCGGGGCAGACTTCGCCGTGTTCGTTGCTGAAATCGATGGCATCGATGAGGCGTAGGGCTTCTTCAACATTGCGGCCCAGGGGGAGGTCATTGATGGTGATGTGGCGGATAGTCTGCTTGTCATCGGCGTCGATGATAAACAGGCCACGCAGAGCCACACCAGCAGAGAGCAGCACGCCGTAATCCTGGGCGATGGTCTTGTTGAGGTCGGAAATCAGGGGGTAGGTAATGCCCTTGATGCCGCCTTCCTTGCGCTCCATCTGGGTCCAGGCCCAGTGACTGAATTTGGAATCGACAGAAACGCCCAGCACTGCGGTGTTACGGGCGTCAAACTCGGCCTTGGCATCGGAAAAGGCCAGGATTTCCGTGGGGCACACGAAGGTGAAATCCAGGGGGTAGAAGAAGACGACAACCTTTTTGCCCTTGTAATCGGAAAGCGAAACTTCTTTGAACTGACCTTCCACTAAGGCGTCGGCCTTGAACTGGGGTGCGGGCTGGGTTACGAATGCGGCCATGGTGCCTCCAAAAATGATCGGGGGGTCCCCAAAATGGTTACCTAATGCCCCTTAGGCTCGAATCGGGGCCTTCGCGTTACAGGAATTTTTCTCCGAGTTCCTGGGTAGAGTGAAATCTGTTGTTTTTGCAATTCTGGAGCTCGTCATGGAACCGATTCAACTTTCCGTATTTTCTGAGATCGACCGTCTCAAACAGGTGGTGGTGCACGCTCCGGGCCCAGAAGTGGATTTAATGGTCCCCACCATCATGGAAAAGCTGCTCTTCGATGACATTCTCCACGGCGAACAGGCACGAGATGAGCACGCACTCTTCCGGGGTGCATTGGCCCGCGTGGCCGACGAGGTGCTGGATATCCAGGATCTGTTCGTGGAGGCCATGGCCGAGGAGGGCGCGAAACTCGGTTTCATCGAAGACCTGCGCCGCCTGGTCAATCTGCCCGATGCCACCTGCAATCTGCTCCGCGAGATGCCTTCCGACCGCTGCGCCCGCAGCATCATCACGGGTATCGCGTGGGACGACATTCCAGGCCACACCCATTGGCAACGCGGTTTTGAGTACCAGCTCCGCCCCATTCCGAACCTACTTTTCATGCGCGATCCGGCGGCCGTACTCGGCACAGCCTACTCCGTGAATTCCATGGCGACCTGGGCCCGTGAGCGGGAACCGCTGATCCTCAGCTATGTCTTCCGCCATCACCCGCGCCTCTGCCACTTGCCCGATCGGGCGCGACTTTTCGATCAAGTCACTCCCTTGCTGAAGGGCGAGATCCGCGCCCCCCTGGCCATGGAAGGCGGCGATATGTTGGTGCTCAGCGATAAGGTGCTGGCCATTGGCTGTTCCGAGCGCACCAGTGCCGATGCCGTGCATCACCTGGCCGAGAGCCTGCGGGATCACTACCGGAGCGGGGAAACGAGTTTCGAACATTTACTGATGGTGTTGATGCCGCCCATCCGCTCGGCCATGCACCTGGATACGATTTTTACCCGGACTAGCCAGGAAGAATGTCTGGTCTACCCACCATTCTTTGCGGGCAAGAGTTCGGAACTCCTCAATGTCATGTCCATCGATCTGCGCAACGAGGAACTACGCTTCACCACGCAACCGAGCCTGCTGAAGAGTCTTCGCATGGTTGGCATCGATCTAAAACCCATCGCCTGCGGCGGCCAAGACTACATCAAGCAGCAGCGGGAGCAATGGACCGATGGCGCCAACGCCTTCTGCATGGCCCCTGGCGTAATTTTCAGCTACAGCCGCAATACCGGTACCGCCGAGGAACTGGCCAAGAACGGCTACAACGTACTGCCCGTAAAACAGCTCCTGGCGGACCCCAGCATCAATTTGCTGGATGGCCGAAAATACCTGATTCAACTTGAGTGCGGTGAGCTTTCCAGGGCCCGTGGCGGCCCCCGCTGCATGACCATGCCCCTTTCCCGGGTAGCTCAATAACCCTTTTCATTCGAGGTTTCCATGCCCCAATTCGAGATCTACAACCTAGTAAAGTGGCTGCATTTTGTGGCCTTGGCCCTGGGCGGGGGCGGCATCGTGATCGCGCTTCTGCTTTCGGGCTTCGAGGACGAACGCGAGGATCTGCGCGGCCTCGCTGCCACCATCTGGAAGAAAGTCGTGGCCTGGTCCTTCCGGCTCGCCCTGATTCTGGGAATTCTCATGCTGGTCGTGCAGTACCGAGCGGGAGATCCCAACCCTCTGGCGCCACACTACCTGCACGTTAAATTGCTGCTGGTGCTGATTCTGGTGGGTGTTTCTGAAATGGCCCCCAAGGCCTTGGCGGGAGCCAAGCGCGGCGCGGCCATGCTGGCCCTGTTGCTCTTTTTGCTGGCTTCCTTCGTGACCATCAATCGAAACGTCTTCCCCCAGCGCCGTCCCAAGCCCGAGGCAGCTCCTGCAATTCAGACTGCTCCAACGATGCAGGCGAGCTAGGTTCGCCAACCATCACGGCAAACCCACGCACGGCAAACGTCTTCTCAGGGTGCCGTGCAAGGGAGCTGCACGATTTTCAAGGCTTCCTCAGAAGTCGTGGCCGTTATGGCTTTGACCGACATGGATCCATGGCCCAAGCGAGGCTGTAAGAAGGCTCCATGACATTCAAAAAGAGCTCGAAGTCGCAGTGGTCGGGCATCAGCGGGTCGAATCCAAACGTTCCTGGCCGAAACTCAGCAAAAGCGCCTCGAACCTGGGCAAGATGCGCAGGCTATCGAGATCACCATCATTCTCAAGCCACCCCTTGTCGGTAAGCCCTGCACGAACAGCCTGTTCCAGACAATCCAGGGCTTCCGTGGGGTTGTCTGCCAGAGCATGAATGCAGCCCACGTTGTAGAGCAGCATAGGATCATCGGGGTCCAGATTGCGAGCCATGCGCGCCCAAGCCAGCCCTTTGTCCCTTTGTCCCAGGGCCACCAGGGCATTGGCGCCAAGATAACGAGTACGAGCATCGTCAGGCACGTGCCGCAGTTTTTCTTCAGCAATAGCTACACCTCGACGACGAGCCGTGGCGGCTTCGGCGGGTCGGGCCAAGCGAGTGTAGACCTGGGCCACCAGCAGTTGCGCTTGGCAATCCTCCGGACGAATCTGAATCGCTCGCTCAAATAGATCCAGGGCTGATTCTAGGTTGCCCTGACTGAAACAATGGCGCGCCTTGAGATAGGCTGCTTCGTATAAGTTGGGATCCATGGCTAGGGCCAGATCGAAGGCAGCCATGGCCTCCTCGCTTCGACCCATGGCCGACAAGGCCAAGCCACGTGATGCATGGGCCTCGGCCAATTTTGGATTCAGTGCTAATGCGCGCTCGCTGGCGCTTTCAGCCTGCATGCGATTCTCATCTGAACGATCGGCATAAAGAAATAGAAAGGCCGCACAGTTGGAAATCCCGGCCCAGGCTTCCGCGTACTCCGGTTCGCGTTCGACCGCTTGTTGAAACATCTGAAGGGCGAAACGCATGCCATGCCGGTTGTACCGAAAGTAGTAGTGCCGACCCCGAAGGTAGTCCTCGTAGGCCTCAAGGTCCACAGTTGGGCGCGGATGCGCCAAGGGTTTCAGGTTGACGGCAAGTGCCCTGGCGACCTGTTGAGCAATTTCCTCCTGAACGCGGAAGACTTCCCCACATCCCCCTTCGAAGGCATCCGACCAAAGCTGGTGCCCCGTGGCGGCATCTGAAAGTTCTGCCCGAACGCGCAAGCGGTTGCCCTCTTTTGCCACCGTACCAGTCATCAAGTTGCGCACCCGGAGTCGCTTACCCAGCTCCTGCGTGGGCAGATTGGAGTATTTGTAGAGAAAAGAGGATGTTCGAGAAGCCACCTGAAGTCCTTCCACCCGGGCCAAGGCATGCAGAATCTCCTCGGCCATCCCCTCACAAAAAGAAGCCTGGTCCTTTTCAAGGCTGAGGTCATGGAAGGGAAACACCGCCACCGAGCCCATAGCGGGCTGTTCCGAAGCCGTTCGGCATTCGGAAAGAACCTGGTGAAGCTCCAAGCAGGTTGCGTATCGCGCCTCAGGCTGCTTGGCCAAACATCGACTCAGGATCGCGTGCAGAGCCGAGCTTAAATGATCCGGCCAAGAGGGTTCTCGCTCAAGAATTGCTCCCGCCAGTTCGGCGAGCGTTTTTCCCTGAAAAGGCCGCGTCCCAACGGCCATTTCATAGATAACGACCCCCAGAGAAAAGATATCCGATTGGGCCGTGAGTTCCATTTCCTGCAACTGCTCTGGAGACATGTAAGGAATGGTTCCCATGAGTCCCCCCGAGGAGCTTTTGGGCAACTGGGTGGATTCAGAATCCCAAGCGGCCTGTCGCAAAGCCAAGCCAAAATCCAACACTTTGACCCGACCCTCCTCGGTCAGCATGATGTTACGTGGATTCAAATCGCGGTGAATGATACCCCGAGCATGGGCAGCGGCCATGGCTTCAGTAATCTGCAGACTCAAATCCAGCACCTGGACCTCTGAAAGGCCCTCGGAGGTCAGGCTCGCTGCAAGCGTTCGGCCATTGATGCGCTCCATTACGAGAAAAAGACGATCATCATGCATTTCCAGAGCATGAAGCGTGACAATTCCTGGATGAGATAGGGCCGCCACGGCTCGAGCTTCGGCCTCTAGCTGGGCGTGGGCTTGCGAATTGCCAGAAATCCGACTAGTCAGCAGTTTGAGTGCGACCTCCCGCTCTAGGCGTAGATCCTCTGCCCGCCATACAGTGCCAAAGCCCCCGGCCCCCAAGGGCTCCATCAGGCGATAATGCGCCAGCATCATTCCCGGCTGAACCACAGCCTCCGCAGGTTCTAGAAGAGATTCTTCGCTCCCTCCCGCCGTGGGCAAATCGCTCCGATCCGCACCGAATCCTGTGGAGAAACGATCAGCCGATGAATCCATAACACCTCTGCCAGAGACTGGAGCAAACACCCAAGCCTACGCTTGAGATCGGCTGCGGCCTAGCCTGCCCGGACTTCTTCAGCCGCGTCTGTAACCACCCCGTCCAGCCCCAAACTCGAGGCCGCTCCAGCGACCCAGGCGGCTCTGGTGGCTGAAGCGGAGCGCCTAGCCACGGGCACCCAACGTTCGCGCCTTCTTACCGAACGTTCGTGATGTTTGACAAGAAACATAACTGGGGCCCATTAGAATCAGAAGAACCCCTTATCCCGGAGCTCCCATGAAACACCTTCCAACCCTGGCTATCCTTCTGGCCCTGCCAACCCTGCACGCCCAGACCACCGCGCCCAAAGCGGAACCCGTCGCTGCGCAGGTTGCCGCCAAACCAGCGCCAGCGGGCCTCAAGATCGGCGATCCCGCCCCCGCCTTTAAGGCCTCCCGCTGGGTGAAGGGCACCCCCGTCACCGCCCTGGAAAAGGGCAAGGTCTACGTGGTGGAATTCTGGGCCACCTGGTGCGGCCCCTGCCGGGAAACCATCCCCCACCTCACTGAAATGTCGAAGAAGGTGGGCGACAAAGCCATCTTCATCGGCGTTGATATCTGGGAACGTGGCTCCGATGAGGTCGCCATCGACAAGGCGGTCGATGCCTTCGTCAAGGAAATGGGCGACAAGATGGCTTACAACGTCTGCCGCGATGCCGCCGATAAGCACATGGCCACCACCTGGATGAAGGCAGCCGGGCGCAACGGCATCCCCAGCGCCTTCATCGTGGACGCCACGGGCACCGTGGCCTGGATTGGTCATCCCATGATGAAGATGGATATCGCCCTGGATGAGATTCTGGCCGGTAAATACGACATCAAGGCCGCTGCGGTTGCCGCCGAGAAAGAAGCCCTGGGGGCCAAGGAACGCCAGGAAAAACAGATGGCTCGTCAGAAGGCCTTGGCCGAAGTAATGCCCGGCATCCAAGAGGCCCTAACCGCCAAGGATTGGGCCAAAGTCATCCCGCTGGTAAATGCGGCCGAAGCCAAATACCCCGACCTCAAGGACAGCCTCTTCCGTCCCCGCTTCCTTTGCCTGGCCCACACGGATGAGGCCAAGGCACTGGCACTGGCCAAAAGCAATATGGCGATCCCCAATTTCGGCGACTACTTCAATACCGCAAATGCCCTGCTGGACGCCCAGGCACCTCGGACCTATGCCCCAAAGGCCTTGGAGATCATCGAGAAAGCCGAGACACTGGATGCCAAGCTGGCACCTCGCATACTCACCCTTCGCTTTAAGGCCCTGCTCCGCGTGGACGAGGTCAAGGCCAAGGCACTATTCGAGGCAGAACAGGCCAAGCCCGAAAAAGAGAGCCATTTGTATGAATTTATTTACGCGCTCGTGAATGAGGAAGGCCTCGCCAAGCCCTGGCTGAACCGCGCCCTAACGGTGTTGGAAGCAAACCAAAAGAAGCCCAAGGCCTCTCCGGTGGAACTGGAGCTGATAGCCAAGGCTTACTTCAGCTTGAATCGCCCCAAGGATGCCGCTGCCGCCCAGGAGAAATACGTGGCTTTCGCCAAGGAGCAAAAGGCTCCGGAAAGCTTCCTGAAGCGCTTCGAAGCCGACCTGAAGAAATACCAGGACGCTGCCAAGTAGGAGCTACGACCGCAAAAGATCCAAAACGAAAGAGGCTGCGACCCGTTGGTCGCCGCCTCTTTCGTCTAGATGTTGGTAATGAATTCCAACAATCAGTTCTTAATTTCAGTCACGTTCCCCAGGCTCTCGGGCTTGTCTTCGCCAAACCCAGCAGGATCTCCCAGGATGAATAACCGCAGGTTCTCGGGCTTGAAGCCGCGGCGAACCGCTTCGTTAACTTGCTTCAGATCGAGGGTCTGCAGTTTTTCCAGGCGCTTGGCGCGGGTGTCCAAGGGTTGGTCGAAGAGGGCTAGGCTCACGGTAGTGGCGATCACGTTGCTGGACGTGGCATTCGCAAATACTTCCTTGTTGGTAAGGGCGCGCTTGGCGTTTTCCCATTCTTCGGAGGTAATGCCGTCCTTGGCCAGCCGGAGGCATTCCTCACGCATCAACCGAGCGGCCTTGGCCGTGCTCTCACCCTTGGTCATGGCGTAGCCAAAAAAGAAGCCATCAACCGTGTTTGAGAAATTCGAGATCGAGCCTGCCTGGTAGGCCAGCCCATTCTTCGTACGAATGGTGTTGAAGAGACGGTTGCCCAATTCACCCTCGCCCAGCACCAGGAAGGCGGCACCCAGCGCCACGCGATCGGGATCGGTTTCACGAGGTCCTAGCATCCCCGCGATCACCACGCTCTGATTGACCTTCTCCTTTTTCTGGAGGTAGATGCCTGGTACGGCCTTGGTGGGCTCACTAACCCGGCTCAGTGCGGGCAGCTTGGCCTTCGGCCAGTTGCCTAGGGTCTTCGTCAGCAGCGTCTTGGCCTCGACCAGGGTGAGATCGCCCGATATCCCCAGAATCATGTTGTTGGGCACGAACCAGGTGGAAGCAAAGGTCCGCAGATCCTGGACCGTAATGGCCTTCACGCTGGCTTGGGTGGCGGGATTGCCCTGCCCCTTGCCGTTAAAGAGCAGGCGATTGATTCCCCGAACCGCGAGTTGCACCGGCTGATCCTCTTGCTGTTTGAGGCGGGAGAGCGTCTGGTTGCGCAGGAATTCGACACGATCCTCGGCGAAGCGAGGGGCGCGAAGCATCTCGGCAAAAAGCCCGAGGACCTTGGGTGCATCGGCCTTGAAACAGTGGATTCCACCGCCGGTATTTTCGGTG
>JAUYES010000492.1 GCA_030691225.1 Holophaga sp.
TTGGGCACCTTCGATGTCATTTTCTGCCGCAACGTACTGATCTATTTTGACGAAACGGTGAAATCCAAAGTGATCAAGGGTTTTCACGAGCAGCTTTATCCCAAGTCGTACTTACTGGTAGGTCACAGTGAGTCCATCCATAGCTTCAACACGGGCTTTGAATTGCTTCATTTCAGCAAGGCAATGGGCTACCGCAAGCGCGGTTAAGACCCGGAGGAATTCCCTATGCCGATCTCCCCCCAGGAACTTATCTCAAATCTTGGTGATTTGCCGCCTCTGCCTCAGGTGGCCGCTCAAGTTTTGCGCATCGCTGCAGACCCGGATGCCTCGACGGATGAGCTTCAGAAAGTCATTGGTACGGACCAGGCTCTTTCCGCGCAAATCTTGAAGATCGCCAATTCCGCCATGTTTGGCATGGTGCGAGAAGTCACTACCCTTACCCAGGCCATCATGACCTTGGGGTTTTCCACCATCAAAAGCATCGTCATCGCTTCCAGCGCCAAGAACCTCTACAATCGCGGCGCTGCTGGGTTGCAGGAGCGCTTGATGTGGGAACACGCCTTAGTGTCTGCCATTGCCGGCCGAGCCTATGCTAGGGCACTGCGGTTCCCGCGCACGGAGGAAGTCTTCCTCGCCGCGCTAATGCACGATATCGGGAAAAGTGTTTTGGCTCTCAAATATCCCGATCGCTATGCCACCTTGATGCGCAGTGTCTATAACGAACAGAGCGACGGCCTCTCGCTGGAGTTGGATACCTTTGGCTTCGACCACGCCATGGTGGGGGAGGCGTTGCTGCACTCGTGGAACATTGCTTCCAGCATTGAACAGGCCGCTCGTTGGCACCACGACCCGATCCAGGCTCCGCCGGATTACCGCAGCATGGTAGCTATTGTGGCTTTGGGGAACCAGTTGGCTCTGAGCCAGAACATTGGCATCGGCCGAGTAGAGACCCTTGCATCTTCCACCCAAGAAGCCCTGGAAATTCTCGGAATCGACCAAGCCATCCTGGACTCTCATTCTGGAGTGGCACTCGAAGCCTTAGAAAGAGACAAATCTCTTATTTCGGATTTTTGACATGATCACTGAGGATCTAGTCAGACAGCGAGTTCGCGATCTTCCCAGCTTGCCCACCACCGTGGTGGCATTGGGTCAGGCGGTCGCGGATGATCGCTGCACGGTGGATCGGATCCTGGCCATTCTCGCCAAGGATCCGCCCCTCTCTGCCGCCATGCTTCGTGTTGCCAACACGGCAGGATATGCCGGAGACACTCGCGTAAGCGATTTGCGCACGGCCGTTCAACGGCTTGGCTACGATGCGTTGGTTAACCTGGGGCGGACCACAGCCGTGATTCGTGGCTTTAGGGATTCCAAGCACCTGGATTCCACCCGGCTTTGGCAGCATTCGGTGGCGGTGGCACTCACCTCCAAGGCGATTTGTCGTCTACAGGGAAACCGTGCCATGGAAGAAACCGCCTTCCTGGCGGGGCTGCTGCACGATATCGGTAAGCTGGCGCTGGATCGCTGTTTCACGGATGAATATGCTCCGGTTATTGAGGCCTTTCTCGCGGGCGAATTCATTGTGGACGCCGAGGCTCGGATCCTGGGTATCACCCACGCGGAAGTGGGTGCCATGGTGGCTGAGAACTGGAACTTTCCCCCAAACCTTGTGGAAGCCATTCGGGACCATGATGTTCCACCCAAAGGCGCCTTCCTTTCGAATCTCGTGCATCTGGCGGATTTGATGGTTCGCACACGGATTCCCTTCGGCCCCGCCGATGAAGCGCTGGTGGTTTCTATGGAAGAAATTCCGGCATTCCACGAGGTCTTTCAGCCTGGCAAGGACTTTGATTTAGAGCGCCTGACCTTCAGCATCGATGATGAACTGGAGCACGCTGTCGCCTTCGTGCAGCTGGCTTTCAAAGATTGAGAGGAATTGAATCTGCCATGGATCCCATTCGTGTCCTGATCGTCGACGACAGCCCCTTCATGCGCAAGGCCATCGAGCGGATGCTCGTCGCCGCCGAAGATATTCAGGTTGTGGGAACGGCTCGTGATGGTGTAGATGCCCTGGAAAAAATCCCCCTGCTGAAGCCCGACATCATCACCCTGGATGTCGAAATGCCGAGGATGGACGGGCTCGCCTGCCTAAAGAAAATCATGGTGGATCACCCGATGCCGGTCTTGATGGTGTCGAGTCTTACCCAGGAAGGTGCCCAGGCTACGTTGGATGCCTTAGCTGCAGGCGCGTTGGATTTCATTCCCAAAGAATCCAGCCTGGCCTCCGGAAGCATTTTGCAGATTCAGCAGGATCTTCAGGAAAAGGTGCGCAGGTTGGCCCTTAGCCCTCGCTTTCGCAAGCCTGCGGCCCGGCCTGCTATTCAGCTGCCGACACGGCCCCTGGTTGCGCCCACACGAAGCACTGGAGTTGGTTTACCGGGTCTAATTGGGACCACGCCACCGGCCGAATTCCTGGTCATCGGGTGTTCCACGGGAGGCCCCAAGGCGCTTCAGGATCTGCTCCCGGCCATTCCCAAGAATCTGCCCGTGCCTTGCCTCATCGTGCAGCACATGCCCGCCAGCTTCACGAAGCCCTTTGCCGAGCGCTTGAATAATATTTGCGAAGTCCAGGTCAAAGAGGCAGAGCACGGCGAAACAGCCCGTCCGGGAACGGTCTACATCGCGCCGGGTGGCATCCATCTGAATTACCGCCAGCGGGGCGGCCAGGCCATCATCGAATTGAACCCCGAACCTGCGGGAAGCCTCCACAAGCCTTCGGTGGATGTGATGTTCGAGAGCCTGGCAATGGAGTGCACCAAGCAGGTTCTTGCCATGATCCTTACCGGCATGGGTAGTGATGGCGCCAAAGGAATGCAGGCGCTGAAGGCCAAGGGCGCTCATACTCTGGCCGAGGCCGAAGAAAGCTGCGTGGTCTACGGCATGCCCAAGGCTGCCTTCGAGCGCGGCTGCGTGGATCAGGTTGCGCCCCTGCCAGAAATCGCAGGAATTCTCCGCCGCCATTTTGGGATCTGATTTCAGGGTAATCTTCAGCCCCATGGATCCTGCCCTGTCTTCCCTTTCTGCCGTAAATGCCCTGACTCAGGCGCTATTAGTGCGTCAGGGCGGTCCAGCCGGAGAAGTGGAAGCCTTGATGAAGGCCGTGGGGCAGGAACTCGCTGTGCGCTACCTCGGTAAAGGGACAGAAGGCACCCGGCTTGAATTCCCAGGTGGTCGGATTATCACGGCCATGGGCGAAGTGCCCTTTCCCGAAGGCACCCATCTGCGAGTCCGCATCACCAATGAAAATGGCGCTTTAAAACTCCAAACCTTGGAGGCCAAGCCACCCGCTGCTTCCGCCTTGCTGATGCCTTTGATGCAGAGCGAGGCCGCACCCTTGATGGCGCAATTGCAGCAAACCGCGCCGCCGGTGGAATTGGCGTCTCTAGTGCAAATTCTCCGCACCTTGATGGAAGCTCCCGCCCAGGAACCACCATCCCTGCCAGTGCTTGCCAAGGCCATC
>JAUYES010000498.1 GCA_030691225.1 Holophaga sp.
GGAATGATTGAAGTCGAATCTTGGCGCACTTGGGCCTGCTCAGTGGCACTCGAGCGTTGGTTTGGAATCATCGCGACAAGAGTCGAGACTACCGCTGCTGGCTTCGAATCAGGGTTGATCGGGAATGGAATCGATGGCGACGTTGCAGGATCCACCAGCACTGGTATGGGCTCTGAAATTGAGACCATGGCTGGAGTATTTAATAGCGGCTGAGGCGTGATTCCATCGAGGGATGTAGGGGTAGCCTTCATGAAAGTGGCCTGGGAGGCCTTGGCTGAGGACTGGAATACTGCCTGTTCGGGGTTTGGAAATAGCGATGGTTCTGTTAATGCCAAGGCTATTGCGGAGGTTTGTGGTTGGCCCGCCAGGAGTTGAGGGCTCAATGGCACTTGGAGAGCTTCCTGCCGTTGTCTCGGAAGCATCGTGGCATTGATCGGTACGACCAAGGCGCGAGTCGCAACTGAGGCGATCGATGGAGGCATCGCAGGAGGCGTTGCGGGATCTACGACCACCACCACCGGCTCCGGAATGGTGCCTAGGGATGTGGTTGTCGTGAACAGCTGGGGTGAACTGCCACAAAGGGGAGTGGCTGCGGCCTTCAAGAACCTGGAACGGAAGGCCTGGTCCGATGGTTGGGGTACTTCCATCTCGGGTTTGGGGAGCGACAGAAGCTCGATGAGGGCGGGCCTTGTTAAGGCGGCTGAGGCTTGGGGGTCTGGCGCACCTTCCGAAAATTGGAAGCTTAATTGCACCCCGGGGTTGGCTTGAGAAAGAACCTGGAGAGCCTTGGACTCTGTAATCGTTGGGCTTTTCGCAAAGTCGACCTGTGGCGTTCTTTCCGAGGAGGCCGGTTCGGGGGTAGGTGATGAGGCAGCAGCTCCTGCTGTTCCTGTGTTGGAAGAGCTCATGCTGGCCTTGGTTTTGGGCCCTTCACTGGAGGCCGAGGCCGAAGGCAAGGAAGGCACACCGCGGTCCATCTTTGCGTTATCGATGCTTGGAACCAGTGCGGGGGTGCCCTGGCTTGGGGTAGACGTTGATCCCAAAAGGGCCTGGGGAATTAGCACTTCCGATGGCGTGGGAGCTAGAGGTACTACCGTCATCTGAGGTTGCAGGTCTCCGGCCAGGGAGCTGATAGCTCTAGGATCAGCTTCCCCCTCGTGGGTTTCTGTGGAGTCCTCGGCAACTTCGGCCCTGTCATCCCTTGGTGCGGACTCGGCTCGAAGGGGAGTGGAAGGGGCCTTTAGCTCCGTTCCTGCCTGACCGTTATCCTTGGGGTTTAGGGACTGCTCGATGCCCGATTCTGCGCCTTTTTTTGTTTGGCGAACAAATATCCTCGGCCCTGATCCATCCTGGGAATGGGCCGCCTGGGCAAGGCAGCCCGCAAAGGTCGAATTGGAAGAATCTGGTTCAGTTTCCCGGGTCGCCAAGGGGCGGAACGAAGGATCCAACTTGAGGGCTTGGAGCATGAGAGGCCTTTCCCCCGATTCAATCTGGGGTAAGCCCTACTGGCCAAGGTTGTGCCGGACTCGATAGGGTTAAAAATGCCTACTCGTTTTGCAGGACGGGGCGTTCAAACAAGTAATGGGAAACGAACCAAGTATTTCCCTGGTTCCACGCCCAAAGTTCCTCGCAGGCCATGAAGAAGATCCGCCAATAGACGAAACGCTCTAGGGCCTCAGCTCCGTACGCCGTGTTGAAGAGCGCCAGAATCTCTTGGCGGTTTTTATCCTGGTTCTGGAGCCAAGCTAGGGCCGTTCGGGCGTAATGGGTACCATTGACCCGCCAATGATCCTTCAGCTTTAGGTCGTTCTGGAAACGCATCAGGTAGGCATCCGACGGCATGATGCCCCCGGTAAAGAAATACTTGGCCATCCAGTCGCTTTCATCCCGCACCTCAAAGGGGTAGGTGAACTCGGCATGCACGAAAATATGGACGAACAGCAGGCCGCCGGGGCGGAGCCAGGAAGCCACCCGGTTCATCAGAGCTTCGTGGTTGCGCATGTGTTCGAACATCTCCACGCTCACCACCCGGTCATAGCCCGTTTCCGGAGGCTGGAACACGTTCATGTCGGCGGTAATGACTTGGAGGTTGTCAAAGCCCTTTTCTCGGGCTTTGGCCTCGATGTGCAGGCGCTGATCCCTAGAATTGGAAACGGCCATGATGCGGGCCTTGGGATAGTGTTCGGCCATCCAGAGGGATAGGGATCCCCAGCCACAACCCAATTCGAGAATTCGCTGGCCATCCGCTAGCTGCGCCCGGCGACAGGTGAGCTCAAGCATGGCTTCCTCGGCGGCGGCCAAGTCTTGGCTTGCCCCCTCAAAAAGAGCACAGCTGTACTTCATGCGGGGTCCTAAGGCTTGGGTAAAAAAGGCCGGTGGAACCTCGTAGTGCTGCTCGTTAGCTTCCAGGGTGTTGACGGCAATGGGGCCTGTGCGAAAGGTTTCCAAGAGTTTTCGAAAACGCTCCTGGATACCTTCGGCACCACCTTGAGCCTCTTCCTCGAGGCGAGCCTTCAGGAGCTGGCGAATTCGCCACCGAATAAGAAAATCGGGCAATCGATCTTGGATCAAGAGCGTTTGAATCATTGAATCCTCTGGTTTGGAAACCACGGCACAAAAGCGCTGACTTCTTGCTGGTAGCGGCGATAGTCTTCGCCCTTGGTGCGCAGGGATTGCATCTCGGTGGCAGGAATACCGGTGACCCGCACCAGGAAATTAAGCATCAGAAGTGGGCATGACCAAGCTAGCCAGCCCCAAGGGCTTGAGGTGGCAGCCAAAGCAAAGGCAATCCAAATGAGCCACTCGAAGAAATAATTGGGATGCCGTGAAAAAGCCCAGAGACCGTCGCGGCAAACCCGTCCTCGGTTCAAAGGGTTTAGCTTGAAGCGCTGAAGCTGACGATCTGAAATCGCTTCGCCGAGAATCGAGATGAGCCAGAGCACTACTCCCGCCCAGGTGAGAAACGAAATCTCCGGAGTTGGGTCCAGGCTGGCGAGCAGGAAGGGTAAGGCCAGAAAGAGATCCAACAGGCCTTGAAAAAGGAAGAAGCCCAGGAATTTGAGTTCAATGGCACCGCCCCATTCCTGACGGAGGGTCACATACCGACCGTCTTCATGAGGATCTTTCGCCACGCGAAGGAACAGATGCATTCCTAGGCGAAGGCCCCAGATACCTCCCATGAGCCCGATAAGCAATCGTCGCAAGGGGTCTCCAGAGCCCACCAGTGCGAAAAAGACTGCTAAGCCCCCCAGTCCTAGAGCCCAGGCCACATCGACCCAGCCTGCGTTGCGGGTGCGCAAATGCAGAGCCCAGGTCAGGAACATGAGTGCCGTCATGCCCGCGGCTCCCCAGGCCAGCATCGGCCAAGCCTGCGCGATCATGGCTGGCCCCAGGGCTCATCCAAAATGGCGCGAGGAGTGGCTGCCTTGGCCAACAGAATTTGCGCATCACCAATGTAGCGTTCCCGAAAGGCGCCCTCGCAGTAGGCCAGGTAGTAATCCCACATTCGGAGGAAGGTATCGTCGAATACCTGGCTGCGAATTTCTTCGAGATGCGCCAGAAACGAAGCGCGCCAGAGTTGCAGCGTGCGCGCGTAGTGCAGTCCAATATCTTCCAGGTGGTGAAGATTCAGGGCGGTGGCGCGGCCCAGGCTCAACATAATCTCCGACACGCTGGCCAGCTCGGCGCCGGGGAAAATGTACTGCTGAATCCAATCCGTGGATTTGATGTAGGTGGGAAAGCGTCGCTCATTCATCGTGATGGTTTGGATCAGCGCTAGCCCGTCGTCCGTGAGCAAGCGATCCACGGCGCCAAAATACGCATCGTAAAATTTCAGCCCTACCGCCTCGAACATTTCGATACTGACCACCTTGGTGAAGCGTCCTTGCAGATCGCGATAGTCCTCCAAGAGCAAGGTGATGCGATCATTCAGGCCTTCCCGCGCAAACAGAGCTTTGGCGTGATCGAACTGTTGTTGGCTGATGGTGGTGGTCGTGATTTGACAGCCGTAAGTCTTGGCCGCATAGGCCGCGAATCCGCCCCAACCGGTACCAATCTCCAACAGATGGTCCTGGGGTCCGAGTTTCAATTTTCGACAAATTCGATCGAACTTGGCGCGTTGGGCCGCCGCGAGATCCTGCTCGGCATGCTCGAAGAACGCGCACGAATAGGCGAGACTTTCGTCCAGGAATAGACGGTAGAAATTATTTCCCAAATCATAGTGCGCAGCGATGTTGGCTTTGGAGCCTTGTCGATCATTGGCACGCCCTAGGTGACGCAGCCGAGCCAGGAATTTCCCAGCGGTTGCCAAGAGGCCACCACTGCGGTCAAAGGTCGCCATGTTGCGCACAGCCACGCGCACCACAGCCACAGGGTCAGGACTCGACCAGTAGCCGCGCATGTAGGCTTCCCCAAGGCCGACTTCGCCCCGGAAAGCGCCTAACTCGTAGGCACGCGGATCACGGATACGAACCTCGGCTCGGAGTTGGGAAGCCTCATCCCCAAAACGATAGATCTGTTTGCCATCGCGTAGTTCGAGGTATCCCTCTTGTAGTCCCGAAAGTGCACCCAACAGCAGCGACTTGGCTAGGCCCTTTATCCCTCGGGCGGGGTGAGCATCTTCGGATGAGTGAACACCGGTACTCGTTTCGTCCACAAACACAATGCCTCCCAGTAGATGGCGATAAGAACCTTGAGCGTGACCCAAGGAAATCGAACCAACGTCCGATGTATTTCTGATGCACGCCAGGGACTTTTTGACAGAGCTAAATCTGCTTCAAAGCAAATTTTTTCTTGGTTCAATAGGTCCATGTGGATGTGGAGGTTTTCACTAGGTTCGGAGAACGTCCATCGATAGCGAAGATCCATGGGCATGAAGGGACTTACGTGGAAGACCTTCGGCATCTCAAAGTGCCAATGAGCCGATTTCAAATCCGTGGGCACCATCCAATACCGATGTCGTTCCTTCCAAGGCGTATTGGTGATTTCGGCGCAGATCAAGGCTAGTCGGCCATCCGTGTCGTAGCCGTAGTAATAGGCAACAGGATTGAAGCAAAAGCCAAAGTAGCGAAGATTCGCCAAAAGAAAAACTGGGCCTTTGGGTGGTTCATGGCCTGCCTCTCGGGCGGCAGAGTCGAAGCGCTCGCGGAGCGTCGCTTCAGTGCGATCGGGCAGGTAATCCGAATCGTGAATGCTGGCCCAGTTGAAGCGGTTGCGGCTCAGGAAGGGGGAGACTTGGCAGAGA
>JAUYES010000499.1 GCA_030691225.1 Holophaga sp.
GCGTGTCGTGAGCGCAGGTGGCTGCAACGGCTGCGAGGTGGATGTCAACGTGCTCTCCACCATCGGGTGGGATTTGGGCCGCTTCGGGATCCAAATCGTGGCAAGCCCTCGCCACGCCGACGCCGTGCTTATCTGCGGCCCCATCACCAAGAATATGGAACTGGCCACCCGCAAAACGCTCGAGGCAACTCCCGATCCCAAACTGGTGATCGCCGTGGGCGCCTGTGCCATCAGCGGCGGCCCGTATCTTCAACAAAGGGAGCAAAGCGGTGGGTGCGAAGGCGCTGAAATCCCAGTGGATCTCTACATCCCCGGCTGTCCACCCCATCCCCTGACCATCCTGGATGGGCTGCTAAGACTGTTGGATAAATTGCCGAAAGAATAGGTTCCAAGAGAACCGCTTTTGATGGCCTTGTCCCGGAGCATCCAACCAACGATAACGCTCAAGACCAAAACGATCGCGCCTAGTACCGCAAGTCCGATCACCAGGGCCTTTCGATTGGAATCCTGGGCTGGCGGTGCGCTCTTGAGGTAGGGGCTCGGGAAAGGGATGGTCGGCGTAATTGGAACCGGAGGTACCCCCGCGGTCGCAGCCGCAATGGGCAAGCCACACGAAGGGCAAAAAGCGGCAGTGGATGGCAGCCCCTTCAGGCAACGTGGACAGGCCCTCGGCGCGGCGGAGGCATCCTTAGACTCAGGGCCTATTCGAAAGCCAGCTACGCGAATTCGCTGCGAGCCCATTTGAAGTTGATCACCCTCTTTGATCACCGTGGGCCCATCAACACGTTTGTGATTCAGCCAAGTGCCGTTGGTGGAACTCAGATCTTCGACCACCCAGAAGGCCCCATCCTTTCGAATAGCGGCGTGACGAGTCGAAACGCCAATATCCCGCAGGACCACAGCATTCTCTTCGCCTCGGCCAAAATCCGTATAGGCCGAAAGCATTACATGCTCAGCACCTTGGCTTTCGAGAATGATGTAGGGCCCCGAACTCACAACACCCCCGACCAGTGAGAGGCAGCCAAGAGCGGGGCATTTGAAGTTTTAACGGGAACCCACACGGAGCTCTCCAAGTGAGAATAAAAACGGCAACCACCATCAATATCGCAGTTCAGGTCCCGAGGACCACACTTTTCGAATCAAAATGCGGCAATTCCTGTGTTAAGGTAATCAATTCAACCACCTTGAGGGGGGTTCCATGGCGATCTTTGAGGGGCAACTTCGTGTAGACAAGGGCGACCGGTTCGCCTTCGTGGCCGCACGTTTTAACGAATTCATCGTGGACCGCCTCGTCGGCGGGGCCACAGATTGCATCCTCCGTCATGGTGGAACCGAGAGTCAGATTGATCTCCTCAAAGTTCCCGGCAGCTTCGAGCTTCCTCAGGTAGCTCAACACGCCGCGCGCTCCGGCAAATACGCCGCTGTGATCGTGCTGGGCGCCGTCATCCGTGGTGGTACTCCGCACTTCGACATGATCGCCGCCGAAGTCACCAAAGGCACGGCCCAGGTAGGTTTGGACACCGGCATCCCCGTGGTCTTTGGCGTGCTAACGACTGATACCGTCGAGCAGGCCATTGAGCGAGCTGGCACGAAAATGGGTAACAAAGGTTGGGAAGCCGCCCAATCCATGATTGAAATGGTGGACTTGCTCCGTGCCTTGAAAACAGGAAAGGGTGCTAAGTAATGGGAGTTCGACGCCGGGGACGGGAATACGCCCTCCAGATGCTGTACGCGATGGAGGTGACGGGCTACCAACCCGATGAAGTTTTCGCAGGCTTCAATGCCATTCAAGACCTGAACCGCGACGCTTTCTACTATGCAAGGCGCTTGGTGGACGGCGTGCATGGCCACATGGAAGAAATCGACGGTGTACTGGGCGGTTATGCCGAGCACTGGAAGCTGCACCGCATGGCCGCTGTAGATCGCAACTTGCTTCGCCTCGGCATCTATGAACTGATGTTTTTGAAGGAAATTCCCTTCCCGATCATCATCAACGAAGCCCTGGAAATCGTGAAAGAGTTCAGCGATGCCGAGGGCACCCAGTTTGTGAATGGCATTCTCGATGCCGCCAGTCACCAATTCAGGCCTGAAGAATCCGGCCCCCGGAAGGGTGCGAAGAAGGAAAGCCCAGTTCCTGTGCCGAAAGAACCACGGGCTGCGGAATAGCTTGAGCCTTGGAATGGATTAACGTCTGGACCGCTGGGTAAAAGCGCAGATCTTGGGCCAGGTCTGCAAAGTCAATGAAGGTGGGATGCCTAAGCCATTTTTCAGCGGATCAGAACTGCCCAGGATTACACACGGCAGTGCGCTCCTCGCGGCGCACCATCGCCACAAGCGGCGCCTACACCACTGAGCATCGCCCGCGAGTTAGGGTAGAATATTTGCATTGCCGCCTTAGCTCAGTTGGTAGAGCACCGCACTTGTAATGCGAAGGTCGTTGGTTCGATTCCGACAGGCGGCTCCAATGCCACCCAAGGACCAGTCCGCCCACGCCCCAGGCAGCCCTGTGCCGAGCCCAATTCCTGCACCAAAATCCATGCTTCACTCTGTGGGTGTAGTGACCCTCATGACGCTTCTGTCGCGGGTTACCGGCGTCGCCGTGCAGATGACCATCAGCGCCTTGCTCGGCGCCACCAAGATGGGCGATGCCTTCCAGGTGGCCTATCGCC
Source organism: Holophaga sp. (assembly GCA_030691225.1). Taxonomy (GTDB): domain Bacteria; phylum Acidobacteriota; class Holophagae; order Holophagales; family Holophagaceae; genus JAYREN01. Next base: position 2,670 of record JAUYES010000499.1, read on the forward strand.
TGCCCAATATGCTGCGCCGCTTCACGGCGGAAGGCACCATGACCGCCGCCTTTCTGCCTACCCTGACCGAGGTTGAAGCCAAGGAAGGGGAAGCGGGTGCCATAGCCTTTGTTTCGGATTTCATCGGAAGCCTGGCCTGGGTTCTCGGCGTCATCTGCTTGGTTGGGATTGCCTTCATGGCCCCCATCATCGGGCTACAGATGCTCGGCAAAGTGGCACCCGGACAGCCCTGGCTCGAGCAACTGCGTGTCCTGGGTTCGGTATTGATTGGCCGCACGGCCTTTCCCCCAGACGTGGCATTAGCCGAA
>JAUYES010000500.1 GCA_030691225.1 Holophaga sp.
GTGGATTTTGATGCGGTAAAGGAAAAAGCTTCGTATATTACCCCTGTTCCGGGTGGAGTTGGCCCCATGACCATCACCATGCTCATGAAGAATACCGTACAGGCGGCCAAGCAGATTGCTGGCGTGAAATAAGCGGCTGCCGTAAACAAAAAAGTAATCAGAAGGTATCTGCCTTTCTGTTACATAGCGAACCCAAGATGCTGAGGACACAAGATGGCGATCAAACGAAATGGATGTGAGGGATGCACGGATATTACCTGTGTTTCCACGCAACAGGTTCTCTCTCAGGATGTTGCCAAGAACGTCAGGACGGCCTATGACCGTGTAAAAGCGCGGGGGATGTCGGCTTGCCTTTTCGGCTCCGGCGGAACCTGTTGCCGTAACTGCAATATGGGGCCTTGCCAGATCATCGACGGGGTGGAAGACATGCTTGGCATCTGTGGCGCCAGCGCCGATACCGTGGCAGCCAGGAATTTTGCCCGTACCGTGGCCGCAGGTTCCGCTGCGCACACCGATCATGCCCGGGAGATGGTCAAAGGGTTCATCGAGGCAGCTAAAGGTGAAGGGCTGCATCAGATCAAGGATGTGGCTAAGTTGAAAAAGCTGGCCGAGGTCTTTGGTATCGTCACCGAAGACCGTGAGGTCAAGGATATCGCTGTTGAGCTTGGCGAAAAAGCCCTGGCCGAATTCGGCAAGCAGGATGATGCACCGCTTTCCATGCTGAAACGGGCGACACCGAAAAGACAGGCCATCTGGAAGAAGCTCGGCATCGCGCCCCGCGGCATCGACCGCGAGGTGGTGGAGATGATGCATCGTACCCACATGGGTGTTGATCAGGAATACCAGAACATCATGCTTCAGGCCTCCCGCTGCGCGTTGTCAGACGGCTGGGGCTCCTCCATGCTTTCCACCGAGTTGACTGACATCATGTTCGGTACTCCGGTGCCTCGTCGTGCCATCGTTGATCTTGGGGTGTTAAAAATCGACCAGGTCAATATTTGTGTGCACGGGCATGAACCCCTTCTGGCAGAGGCCTTGTGCATCGCGGCCCAGGATCCGGAAATGCTGGAACTGGCCAAGAAGCAGGGGGCCAAGGGGATCAACCTTGCCGGCGTTTGTTGTACCGGTAACGAGATTCTCATGCGCCGTGGGATTCCGGTGGCCGCTGGCTTTATTCAGCAGGAGATCGTTCTTGCCACCGGCGCTGTCGAAGCAATGGTCGGTGATGTGCAGTGCCTCATGCCATCTATTGTTGATGTGGCAGGCAATTTTCATACCGACATCATCACCACCAACTATCGGGCCAAAATCCCCGGCGCTATCCATATCCAGTTTGAGGAGCATGAAGCCCTCAATTCCGCCAAGGAGATCCTGACCCACGCCATCAAAAACTACAAGAAGCGTGGGAAGTGCTTTATCCCCCAGGAAACGAAGATGGACGTGGTTGTGGGCTTCAGCCATGAAACCATTAATACCATGTTGGGCGGTCGTTTTCGCGCCAGCTACCGTCCGCTCAACGACAACATCATCAATGGCCGTATCCGCGGGGTGGCCGCCATTGTTGGTTGCGACAACTTTAAGCTGGCCGACGATACCCACGAGATAATCGTTCGGGAATTGCTTAAAAACAATATTCTGGTTCTGGCCACTGGCTGCGCCGCCACTTCCCTTGGTCGGGCCGGCCTGCTCAATCCCGAGGCGGCCCGCTTCTGCGGCGATAGTTTGCGGGAAGTCTGTGAGGCTGTGGGTATGCCGCCGGTATTGCACATGGGGTCCTGTGTGGACAATAGCCGGATTCTTATCGCTGCCACCGAAATGGTGCGGCAGGGTGGGTTGGGCGATGATATCTCCGATCTGCCTGCCATCGGCACCGCCCCATTGTGGATGAGTGAAAAGGCTGTGGCCATTGGTCAGTACTTTGTGGCCAGTGGTGCCCAAGTTGTTTTCCAGGACTTGCCTACAACCGGGGCCAAGAATTTCAATAAGTATCTGCTTGAAGGCCTAATGGGGACCTTGGGTGCCCATTGGAACGTGGCCAAGGAGCCGCTGGATATCGCCAGGATCATGATCGAGAAGATCGAGGCAAAGCGTGACGCCCTTGGCATCAACAAGAAGAAAGAGCGTGTCCTTTTTGATATGGATATGCGTCGCGATCTTGGCGGCGGCCCTCTGAAAGACGTCGGCTGCCATGGCCCGAGCGCTTCTTGATTTTTTTTAAGAGAACGTGCTTTTTTAGAAGCAAGAATAAGGATAAGGATCATAACCGATGAAATCGGGAAGCCGTTTAGAACGGATTTTAACATCAGGAGAGTTCGCAGTCACTGGCGAGCTTGGGCCACCCAAGAACGGCAATGCCGAACTGGTGCGGGAAAAGGCTCGTCTGCTCAAAGGGAGTGTTGACGCCGTCAATATTACCGACTGCCAGACCGCCATTGTCCGTATGTCCAGCATCAGTGCTGGCTTGTTGACCCTTGCCGAAGGGGTGGAGCCGGTCATCCAGATGACCTGCCGCGACCGCAACCGGATCGGGATGCAGAGC
>JAUYES010000510.1 GCA_030691225.1 Holophaga sp.
ATCCTCCAGGCTCGCGGGAGTCCCCCCCTTGGGGGACGGGTTGTGGTTGGGGTCTTTGTTCATGCGACTCCCGTAAAAAAACTAAATGTGGAAAAAAAATTGAAGCCGAATCGCGCTTGATGCGTGATTCGGCTCGAGACCAGACTAGGTAAGAACTGGGACAGGCCCAGCGGCTAAGATGACAACTGAGGGGCACCTCGTCAAGGTCTGAATCCCCTGCGGATCCACAATTGACGGCCATTTCCGGAATTTTTCCATTTACGTGACAGTAGCAGGGCGAAGGCTATACATTCCCATGACACTGCCACCACAAACCAGGATTCGTCACATATATGTCACACCTTTTCAACTACAACTCCGACACACAGTCCAATCCCTCCCACGGTCATGCCAGAGCAGGGCAATTCACGACCCATCACGGCCCAGTCTTGACTCCAGCCTTCATGCCAGTTGGAACCCAAGGAACCGTTAAGGGAATCAGCCCTTTGCAGCTGCAGGAAATCGCCCCTCAGGTGATCCTTGGCAATACTTACCATCTCGGCTTGCGCCCTGGCGATGAGCTGATTGCCCGGTTTGGCGGCTTGCACACATTTATGGCGTGGGATGGTCCCATCCTCACAGATTCCGGCGGGTTTCAAATCTTCTCATTGTCATCTCTTCGTCGGATCACCGAGGAAGGGGTGGCCTTCCAAAGTCATCACGATGGTTCCCGTCACTTTCTGAGCCCCGAGCGAAGCATGGAGATTCAACGCAATCTTGGGTCCGACATCGTAATGGCCCTGGATGAATGCCCTGCAGGGCGAATGGAGCGCGACAAACTGGAACTCTCCATGGCCCGCACTACCCGCTGGCTCAAGCGCTGCCGCGATTATCCTCTGGCCGAACATCAGGGACTTTTTGCCATCAACCAAGGTGGAACCCATCTGGATCTTCGCCAGAGCCATCTTGCGGAAATCCTTGAGCTGGATGCCAAAACGCCTTTTCAGGGATTTGCCGTGGGGGGCTTGAGTGTTGGTGAAGCCAAGGAAGAAATGAATGCCACCCTGGCTGAATTTGTGCAGTGCCTTCCCAAGGATCGCCCACGTTATCTAATGGGAGTGGGCACTCCCGAAGATCTGCTCTTTGGCATCGAGCAGGGAGTCGATCTGTTCGACTGCGTGCTGCCGACCCGGGAGGCCCGCCACGGACGCCTGCTCACTTCTAGGGGCCGAGTGAACATCAAAAACGCCCGACACCGAGAAAGCCACGAGCCCGTAGACCCTGATTGCAGCTGCTATACCTGCAAGACCTTTACCCGCGCCTATCTACATCATCTGTTCAGGGTGGGGGAACTTCTCGCATCAACGCTCAACAGCATCCACAACCTAAGCTACACTGTGGGGCTCACCCGCGCCGCGCGGCAGGCCTTACTGGAAGATCGCTTTCCAGACTTTGCAAGCCGCACGCGGACTAACTGGCAAACCGAGGAGCCCTAAATGCAACTAGCACTACTTCAACAATCCGCCGGAAACTCAATGATGATGCAGCTCCTGCTCATCGGTGGTATGGGCGCCCTGTTCTATTTCCTCCTGATCCGCCCCCAGAACAAGGCTCGCAAACAGATGGAAGAACGTCTTTCCAAGCTGAAGGCCGGGGACGAAGTGCTTCTGGGTTCGGGCCTCTACGCCACCATCGATCGAGTCGAGGACAAAGTGATCTATCTAAAGCTGGGCAACACCGTCGTCAAGGCCCGGCGCCAGGCCGTCGCAGCTCTGGCTGCTGAACCCGCCCCCGAGCAGAACTGATCCACCGCATTTTCGGAACGGCGCAGAATGTCAATTCTGCGCCTCCTCACTGGAGCAATCGTGACCAAGCGGAGTTTTTGGCGCCTTGCCGCAACGCTTTTAATCTGCGGCATCTGCGCATTCTTTTTCATCCCAACTTCAAAAATCCGACTTGGTCTCGATCTCCAGGGCGGCGTCCACTTTGAACTGGAAGTCCAGAGTCACGAAGCCGTGGAAGCCGATCTGCGCGATACGGCTGATCGCCTCCAGGATCGCCTGAAGGAAAAAGGGCTTGGATCCGCTTCGATTCGCGTCGATGGCCTATCGCTTCGCATCGAAGGCGTTTCCGCCGACCAAAAACCCATCCTCGAAAAGGCCCTCGGGTTCTTTGGCAACTACGATGCTAGCTACGATGCCCAGGGTGCCCGCATTGTGCCTAGTGCGAGTTACCAGCAGTTGCTCAAAGAAGATGCCGGCAAACGCGCACTCATGATCATCGAGAAACGCGTTAACCAGTTCGGCGTGGCCGAGCCCGAGATCACCCAAAGCGGTACCGACGGTAGCCGCATCGTGGTGGAACTGCCCGGAGTTTCCGAGGCCGAACGCGAACGAATCAAGGGCCTGCTTTCAACGCCTGGACGACTTGAGCAGCGACTGAAGTCCAAATTGGATTCGAGCGGCTACAAGGGCTTTCCCACGCGCGAAGCTGCGCTGGCCTCCTTTAATGGTCAAGTTCCTCCCAACACGGAGCTACTCCCCGAACTGGAAAGCGAGCGTGACTTGCGCCGCGCCGGCAAGGATGTTGCCGTCAATGAGAAGACCGAAGAGAAAATCAAATCCTGGCACCTGTTGGAAACCAAGGTCTACGTTGACGGAGGCGATATCGTCGACGCCCACCGTGCGGCCAATCCGACCACCGACGCAAGCGAGATTAACTTCACTTTGAATACCAAAGGTGCCGATGATTTCGCAACGTTGACCGGCATTGCCTCCGAAGAAGGTCGCCTCATTTCGACCGTGCTCGACCGCAAGATCGTGATGAATCTTTCTTGCCAAGAAAAGATCCTCGGTGGCAGCGTTCGGGTAAGTGGCAGCTTCACCAAGGAAGAAGCCGACGACTTCGCCATGAAACTCAAGAGCGGCGCCATGCGAGCCTCCATGAAATTCTTGGAAGAGAAATCCATGGGCCCCAGCCTGGGCGCGGATTCCATCAAATCAGGTGTCTTTGCGGCACTCCTTGGCTTTGGCGCGATTATCGTGTTCATGGTGTTCTACTACCGCTGGTCCGGCCTGAATGCCGTGGCAGCCCTCACCTTGAACCTCATCGTCATGCTTGGCTTGATGGGCTCCTTCAATGCCGTGATCACCCTACCGGGCATTGCGGGCTTCGCCCTTACGCTGGGCATGGCCGTGGACGCCAATATCCTCATCTTCGAGCGCATTCGTGAAGAGCTCAAGACTGGAAAAAGTGTTCCCAGCGCTATTCAGGCTGGCTTCGACAAGGTGTTTTGGACCATCGTGGACAGCCACGTGACTCAGCTCTTTGCCGCCATGCTGCTCTTCATCTTTGGAACAGGACCCGTCAAGGGTTTCGCTGTAACCCTAACGGTTGGCGTCGTCGCCTCGCTCTTCACGAGCATCTACATCAGCCGATTCATCTACGACTGGATCCTGGAGCGCCATCCCGGAACCAAGACCCTTTCCATCTGACGGGCATGACCATGCGTATTTTTTTCGCATCGCTTCGCGATACTCAGACTTTCAATAACGATCATCCTGATTTCCTGCTGCTCCTCGGCACCTCCTTCGTGGTGGCATAACCATGCGTATTTTTGACAATCTTCCTCACATTGACTTCATGAAATACAAGACTGTGGCCTTGTCCATTTCGTGGGGCATTATTGTGCTTTGCATCTTGGCGGCCCAGCCTTGGAAAGGCGCCAACAGCAATGTCAAGCTTGGCATGCAGTTCACGGGCGGCATCGATATGCAAGTCCGCTTCAAGGGTGACGTCCAGCAGGATGCTGTTCGCGCGGCCCTGGTTCGGGGCGGCCTCTCGGATGCCGGGGTGGTGGCTTACACCAGCAAAAAGGATGGCTTCAAAGAATACTCCATTAAGATCAAGGCCAAAACTGGTCAAGACTCGAAGGATTCCACCGCCCAGCTCAATAAGATTCGCGACATCCTTCGTGGTTTGGATGCCACGGCTGCCAACGATCAACGCCCCGACCTTAATACGGAGCCAGTGGGTGCCTTGGCTGATCACTGGGTGAAGACCAACCCTCTTCAGGTGGCGGGCGACGAAACGGCCCTGCGAATCGCATACGATCCCATCGTCAGAAAAATTTCCATCACCCGTGAACAATTTGCACCCATGACCAGCTATGACCAGCTGCCCAAGGATTTACCCCAGGTGTTATCGAACGAGATCAAGTCCAACTACCGCCTTGGGAATCTCTCGATCTTGAAAAATGAGAGTTTCTCGCCCTCGATTTCCGGCGAATGGACCCAAAAAACCCTGACCGCCGTGGGTTATGCGCTTATCGCCATCCTGGTCTACGTGATGTTTCGCTTCACCCTCAGCTTCGCCATCGGCGGCATTGTCGCCCTGGTGCACGATATTTTGATGGCCGTGGGCATCTTCACGTTGTTCGGATTCGAATACTCCGTCCCGGTGGTGGCCAGCTTCCTGATCCTCATCGGGTACTCCATGGCCGACACCATCGTGGTGTTCGACCGAATCCGCGAGAATAGTCACAAGCCCGAATATCGTCGTTCCACGATCACTCAGTTGGTGAACGACTCCATCAACCAGACCCTAAGCCGCACGATTCTTACCTCGATGTCAGTGCTCTTCGTGGCCGTGTGTCTCTTTGGCTGGGGTGGCCCTGCCCTGCGGGATCTTAGTTTCCCCTTAGTCATCGGTGTCATCACCGGCACCTATAGTTCGATTTACATTGCGAGTCCTGTAGTGGTCTATCTGGAAAAGTGGTTCCCCAGACACGACAACCTGAAACAGAAACACGTCTAGCAAAATCGGCCCCTCGGGGCCGTTTTTTTTTACTTAAGGTGCTTGCTAAGGAAATCATAGATTTCCTGCCGAGACTGCTTTGCTAAAGCTGTATCGATGCGGTTGAAGCTATGACCGCCAGGGGCATCCTTGTAGATCTTGTGGTCGAAGGTCTTCCCGGCGGCTTTCAACGCATTGATGAGCTGCTCCACTTCCACGGAGTTCACATCCTGATCGTTGGTGGAGGTGTGGATGAGCAGCGGTGTCTTCAGTTTCTGAACATTCCATACGGGGCTGCGCCGCCGGAAGCGATCCACATCTTCCGTGGGGGTTTTTCCAAACAGTTCCCGAATGACTTTTTCGTCTTTGTATTCATCGCCGGCATAGCCAATCCTGGCCAAGAGGTCAGATACGGGGACACCGGCGTAGATCGCCTTAAACTTTTCGGGGTGATTGAAGGCCGCCATCATCGCAATCAATCCCCCGTGACTCCACCCCACAATCGCCGTGCGATTTCCATCCACAAATGGCAGGTTCTCTACGGCCCAATCCCGCCCAGCCACCACATCATCGATCTCCAGGCCCCCATAGTCCGCCGCCTCGTAGAATTCCTTGCCATAGCCTGTGGATCCGCGATATTCCGGCGCCACCACGATATAGCCTTGAGCCATCATTTCGCGAACGATGTGCACATGATAGGTCGTGAAATCCGCGTGCGTGCCGCCGTGGGGCAGCACTAGCAGTGGATGTTTCTTGGTCTTATCCAACTTGCGAGGCACAAAAACATACTGATAGACCTTCATGGGCACGCGGCTGTTAGCAATGCCATAGATCTCCGTCCGTTTGGGATTGGGAGGCCCGACATACGTAACCTTGTCCACTTCCGCAAGGTCAGAAAGGCGGTGAAACCACAGAGAGT
>JAUYES010000520.1 GCA_030691225.1 Holophaga sp.
CGTTTGAACCAGTTGACCAAATCGTAAGCCAACAGGATCAGATGAAAATGAACCTGATTGGCAAGAAAACTGTTGGTGGGGATGTCGCCAAGAGGAAAGCTTTCTTTGAGTTCCCTGATGTCCAGTTCGCATCTGGCCCTGGGTTTGTAGAAATGCCACACGTTCTCTGGATTCAACGAAAGATTGGTAACGAAGGTATGATAAAAGTAATCCTTGAATTCCCAGAGCGTGAGTTGGTTGTCTTCTTCTTGAGATTTCGGTTTGGGGCGGCGCACTACGATGAATTGATGCGGCCTGTTCCAGTTGCGCGGCTGGTAAGTAAACCGAGCTGCCTGCCAACCACCTTTTCTGAAGGTATGATAACGAAGATTTTGAACCTTTTCCTGAACAGGCTTGGTCATCTTGGCTACGACTGTGTAACCAATTTTTTCCTCGTCGAGCGGCTCGATGAATTTGTGGTCGTAAAACCCCGAGTCGGCACGAATTCTGATTCGATAGAGGTATTTGGGAATCTTTTTTCGACAGTTCGACCAAAGTTCCTGAGCTCCACTTGCGGGATGAGTGTCGCCAGAACGCAGGATGCCGCACCACGTATCCCGGGTATGTCCTTCGAAGCAAATCAAGGGCTGGTAGCTGGGGCGTCCGGGTTTGGCAGGATTGTATCCAACTTTGGCTCCCTCTATTCTCCAGCCAAAAACCGGCAGGACAGTAGAATCCATATCGAAAATAAGGCTGCTGGAAGAATGCGGGAGATTCCAGATATGCCTGCGCAGCAGATCGTGCACACAGATAATACCTTGCAACTCCGCCAAACTGATTCCCTTCAGGAATTCTCTCAGAGTCGAAGGTTTTGGGAAATCTTTCAATCCCAACAGCTCTTGGAAACAACCATTGTATTGGATCGTCCGGGTATCGAAGATACGGCCCATTCCTGCAACCATCGTATAAATCATACTTTGCAGGAGTTCTACGGAATGATACTGGCTGTTTCGACGGCTCCACGGAACATAGGTCTGAAAGAGCCGCTTCAATTGCAACTTTCGACAAAACCGCTGAAAAATAACCATTCCTCCGAAGTGAGTCAGGGTCTGATCCTCGAAGGAAAATGTAATATTTCTGATACCTCTGGGCATCCTGCACAAATCCTACT
>JAUYES010000299.1 GCA_030691225.1 Holophaga sp.
CCAACCTGTTCGGCGACATCATCAGCGATCTCGCGGCTCAGATGGTGGGCGGCCTGGGCTTTGGCTGCAGCGGCAACATCGGCGAGAAATTAGCCGTCTTCGAGCCCAGTCATGGCAGCGCCCCGAAATACGCAGGCCAATACAAAGTGAACCCCATCGCCACCATCCTGGCCGCCAAGATGATGCTGGATTGGCTGGGCGAAACCGAGAAGGGTGACCGACTCGAAAAGGCCGTGGCCCAGATCATCGCCGAGGGAAAAATCCGCACCTACGACATGGGCGGAAGTGCGACAACGTTGGAGATGGGCGAAGCGATCGCGGCCTTGCTTTAAAAGCACACCGCCAAGACACAAAGGCACCAAGAAGTTTTTTTGGATTTCTTGGCGTCTTCGCGTCTTGGTGGTTTATCTTTTTTCGGAAAAACCCATGACTGCAATCCTGATCCACGAAGTCGGCCCCCGCGATGGTCTTCAGGCCGAGGCCATCGTGGTGCCCACGGAAAAAAAACTGCAGTGGTTGCGGGTCCTCGCCAATTCTGGCCTAGACATGGTGCAGGTGGGTTCATTCGTGCGGGGTGACAAGCTCCCCCAGATGGCCGACACGGATGAACTCTTTCGAGTTCTTTCCGCCGAACCCCATACGGCGCTGCTATCCGGCCTGGTGCTCAACGAGAAAGGCTTGGAGCGCGGCCTTGCTTGTGGGGTCGAACTGTTCTGTTTGGGCGTCAGCGCCAGCGAAACCCATAGCCAGAAAAACACCGGGATGGGCACCGAAGAAGCCCAAATCCGCATCATTGCCACGGCACAAGAGGCCCTGAAGGCTGGCAAGCCAGTGCAGGTTTCCGTGCAAAGCGCCTTTGGGTGCGTGTTCGAAGGGCGCATCCCCGAATCTCGCGTGTTGGCAATCGTGCGGGCTTACTTGGATGCCGGGCTTACCAACATCAGTCTGGCGGATACCGCCGGTCACGCCTACCCAGCCCAAGTAAAGCGCCTCTTCGGCGCTATCCTCGACTTGAATCCAGAAGCGCGTTGCACGGCCCATTTTCACGATACCTACGGCCTGGGCATGGCCAACATCTACGCGGCCATGGAGGCCGGTGCGATCTGTTTCGAAACCTCCTTCGCCGGGCTCGGGGGCTGCCCCTTCACCAAGATGGCGGCGGGCAACGTCGCCACCGAAGATCTGGTGCATGGCCTGCAGCGCGAAGGCCTCCGATCCGACATCGATCTCGCCACCCTAGGTGATGTGGCTCGAAATGTGGCGGCCTTTTTTAACCGTGAACTGCCCGGGCGCGTGCATCGGGCCGGTGTGATTGGATATTGAAGTGATGGCCCCCAGCCCAAGCGCCCCTCGCACATCATGGCTTGCCTACGCCAAGTTCTTAGCCCTGTTCACCATTGTCTATAACCTAGTGGAAGGCCTTGTATCCATGGGGTTCGGGATCGCAGACGACTCGATCGCCCTCTTCGGTTTTGGCGCGGATAGCTTCATCGAAGTGGGCTCGGCCTTCATCGTGCTTTGGCGATTACGCGAAACAAGCGGATGTGCGACTACGGCCCTGCGTCGAGAGCGCCGGGCGGTGTTAAGCATCGGAGTCCTATTCGTATTGTTGGCGGCTGGCATCAGCATTAGTTCGATCCTGCAATTAGCCACCCACGGTCATCCCGGCACCACGGTGCCTGGGCTCATCGTTTCCCTGGCCAGCCTGGCCTTCATGTTCTGGCTCTGGCGCGCCAAGCGCAACGCCGCCAAGGCTCTCGATAGTCGCACCCTGGAAGGGGACGCGGCCTGCAGCTTGGCCTGCATCCAGCTCTCAACGGTGCTGTTCATCGGCAGTCTGCTCTTCACCCTGGCACCTGCGCTGTGGTGGGTGGATGCTTCCGCAGGTCTCGTGCTGGCTGTCTTCATCGCCAAGGAAGGCCTTTCCAGCATCCGTGCCACGCGCAAACCCGATTTCAGTGGTGGGTGTGGCTGCCACTGACACGTTCCCTTTGCCAATAGCGGCCCCAGTGGGATCATGGGGATGGCTGATCCCGGCGCACTGGGATGGGAGCCTCCCCCCACGTTGCGCTTGTCTGGGTCGACTCACCCAAGGAGAACTCCATGGCTTCGTTTGATCTCATCGTTATCGGCAGTGGCCCCGGCGGCTACATTGGCGCCATCCGCGGCGCTCAGCTGGGCCTGAATGTCGCCATTGTCGAAAAAGACCCTGCGGGTCTGGGGGGCACCTGCCTGCGCCGTGGCTGTATTCCTGCCAAGACCTGGCTGGAGAGCGCCCACCGCTTCGAGCAGATGCACAGCCTGAAGGAATATGGCATCGCAGGCGTAGACGTAAGCGCTCTGAAGGCCGACCTCGCCACCATCGTGGCCCGCAAGAACAAGATCGTGTTCAAGAACGGCAAGGGCATCGAGTTCCTCATGAAGAAGAACAAGATCACCGTGCTAAAGGGCGCGGGAAAACTCCTGGGCGGCGGCAAGGTGGAAGTCGAAGGCGAAATCCACGAGGGTAAAAAGATCATGCTGGCCACGGGCAGCGTGCCGAAAGCCCTGCCAGGCCTGGAAACGGATGGCGTGCGCGTGCTCAACAGCGATCACATCCTGGATATTCAGGAAGTGCCGCAGCACCTCGTCATCCTGGGCGCCGGCGCCATTGGCGTGGAGTTCGCGTCCGTATTCGCACGGCTGGGCTCCAAGGTGACGCTGGTGGAATTCATGGATCGCATCCTGCCCATCGAAGACGCCAGCGTGGGTGAAGAACTCGCCAAGCTGCTGACCAAGCTTCACAAGATGGATATCCGCGTGAAGACCAAGATCACCTCCATCGAGCGCCACGACGACAAAGTGGTCTGCCACCTCGAAGGCGAAAAGGGCGGCATCGTGGAAGGTACCCATCTGCTGGTGGCCGTGGGCCGCGGCCCTGTAACCGCCAACGTGGGCCTGGAAGCTACCGCCGCCAAGGTGGATCGTGGCTTCGTGGAAGTTGATTCCATGATGCGCACCACGGAACCGAACCTTTACGCCATCGGCGATATCGTCAAAACCCCCTGGCTGGCCCATGTGGCCAGTGACGAAGCGATTGTGGCCGCGGAGCACGCTGCCATGGAACTGGGCAAGGACGTGCATCCCCACGCCATCAATTATGACCGCGTGCCCAGCTGCACCTATTGCGATCCCGAAGTGGGCTGCATCGGCATGACCGAGCAAAAGGCCCGAGAAGCAGGCAAAGACGTGATGGTGGGCAGCTTTCCCTTCATGCCCCTGGCCAAGGCCAATATCGTGGGTGAGCCCCACGGTTTCATAAAGATCGTGGCCGATAAGCAATTCGGCGAAATCCTGGGCATCCATATCCTGGGACCCAAGGCCACGGAGCTCATCAGTAGCAGCGTGGCGCTGCTGGGTGGTGAATACACCGTGGAGGAGTTGATCCACACGATGTATCCTCACCCCACGCTTAACGAAGCCTTCCCCGAAGCCGCCCGCGCCGTGTACGGCCGTGCCTTGAACATGTGAGACAGCCATGACACCCCTTGGTCAGACCGGATTTGTAAAAGAAGGCCCGCTGCAAGGTTGGTTCGTGCGGGTTTCCCAAATGGAACTGCCCAAGGGATTCCTGGTCTCCAGGGCCCGCAATGCCGCCATGGATCAAACCCTGATTCTGGATGGCATCTTCCCCGAGCGTGAAAAGCTGGAAGCCTTCTTTCAGGACAAGGCTCCGATCGTGGAATGGGCCGATTAGCCGCATGCCTTCCCCTTGCGGGGCTGATGCTGGTGGCTCCGACCGCCCCGGCGCAGCCATTGGGTCAGCTTTTGTATACCAATCCCGTGGGCCGAGGCATCTCGCTAAAGGTCATCGACGGTGGGCAACCGACCCTCATGAGTCTCCAAGTGGAAACTGGGGATGCCGAGGTTTTTCGTCAGTTTGTGATCCGCCATTCCGGCCCGGAAAACCTAGCCACCACCGGTGCCTATCTCCTTCCCGAGAAGGCCCCTGCGAATTGGAAGGTGAAAGGCCAACGAAGCGATGGGTTGCTGAAAACCTCTACAATCATCTACTGGCGCTACGCCTCCAATTGGGTAATCCCGGTGCGCTTCAGGCTCCTGGGCCAGGAGTGGCGCTTGCTCAGCGCGGAGTTGGCCGAACGACCATTCGTGCTTTTACCGGGGCGAAGCCGGTAGGCCATCAACCTTGAAATGCTCCAGGCGACTGCTTCCGCTCTTGAGATAGACCCAAAGCCCCTGCTCCGAAGGCCGTAGTCGCCAGGGAAGGCCGCGTTGCTTGGGCGCAAAGACGCAGCGCTGCCGAGGTGATGGACCAAGGTCCACCACCCTAACCAGGCCTTCCATATCCCCGAAGGCGATTTGGGATTTCGCTGGCCCTCGAGTCGAGGACAGCACAGCCGCGAAATTTTCGGTGACCACCGTTAGGCCTTCCGAAACTCCCACCCGCGCCATCATGAGTCGATTTCCAGGGTTAGCGAAGGCCGCATCACGAATCGTCAGGGTTGGCCCCTTATCGAAAAGCACCCGCTCGGCATCGATCCAAAATAGAACCCGGGCCGAGCGTTCTGTGGGCCACGAAGCCAGCAATTGGCCTGTTGCCGTGGACCAAACGCCTACCCCCTTACCGCTGGGTAGATTAGCCAATAGCTGGGTCCCATCGGCCGAGAGATCAAACCCACTCCAACGGTCCATCCCCACGGCAATTTCCAAGCCTTCAGGCTCGAAAAATCCGGCGGATAGACGACGAAAAAAGGCAACCCGTCCGCGTTCCAACTGCGCATCCTCGAAACCCACCCCAAGGAGATCGCCACGGTTTTGGACGTTTCGGATGGCACCCCGAACAGTCAGATCATGATGCGAGCGGCCCGTGCCATCCAACGCCAAGACGCGATGGTAAGTGCCCGTTGCCCATACCTTGCCGCTTTCTTGCTGGGGAAAAAGTGAGAGAAGGCCTTGATTCGCTTCCAATGGGCGCAGATTTCCACCTTCAACAGCACATAGCCCGCCATCTCGAATGGCAAGAATGCGACCATCCTCGGCCACCGAAAAATCGGTGAGTTCCCCACCCCCTTCAGGGGCTTGCCACCCAAGGCTAGAAGGTGCCTGCCGATTGGCCCAGTGCCGCCCCAGTGCCCGAAAGTCACGCATCCCGAAACCCAAGCCAAGGGCCAGGACAAGAACGAACACAACCGGAATTACGGATAAGACAACCATCCATGCCCGGCCAGAAATTCGCATCCGTAACCTCAGGTACGCTTTTAGCCTCTTCAGGCTAGGCCCACTTGCTGCTCGATCAGGTTAGAGAGCGTCTCATCCAGGCTATATGGTTTGACTAAAAGCTGGGCAACACCCACCCGCTGGGCAGCAATGACTAGGGCGCGTGAAATTTCGTCGGCGGCCAACACAATGGGCGGAAGATTCAAGCCCGCATCCTTGAGGCGCTGCACCATTTCCAGTGATTCAAGAACAGGCCGTTCGGTATCCACCATCAGCACATTGACCCCAGGAGGCTGGAGCTGGGCGACGACCTCGTCCCATCCCACGGCGAGGTGTATCCGCCCATAACCTTCTTCCTGGAAAAACTCTTGCAACATGGTTCCATGTCCCGCCGAAGAGAGGATGAGCATGGATCGCGAACGTTTTTTCATACGCTGCAAGGGAGACGTTCGGGAGTTTCCCGGAGCCTGAGAAGGTGGGGATGAGATCGCGGCACCCATGACAGGCGATGGCACAGGAGATAACGGTGCCGGAGGCAATGGTGCGGGCGGCACCGGCTCAATAACCGTAGAGGGTTCCACATTTTTGGGTGGTGGCGGATCAACGCGCTTCTCGACCTTAGCCGCCAGGTAGGGCTCGTCGTTGGGACCATCGATCACGGCCTTGCGCCGAGCCTTCGGCGGCACGGCGCTGGGAATGCTCCCGGCACGGTTGGCGACCAAGCTCTTCAAAGCGGAGGTGAATTCGGATTTTTCGAAGAGCAAGCCCAGCACCAACCCGCCTGATTTGTCATCCACATAGGCCACTTTTCCGTCCAACTCCATGACCGCAGGACAGCGTGGAACCTTGTTGAGTTTCAGAATCATGAAGGCATGGCCCACGGACACCAAGGCAGAACCGATACCCAATTTTTTTTGGTCCTTAATATTCAAGGCTTTTTCAACGCGAACCCGGCAGCCAGTTTCGGAAATGTTTTCAATGGTGCCGGTGATGCCGACCCCTTCGAACAGACTGGTGAGCCCAGTAAGGGTGGCCCCCTCCTTTGCATTTAGCCGCGCCCTCGCCTGCTTGCGGCGCTCGGAAAGGCTGAGATCCTCGGGAATTTCAACGACCACGGTGCTGCCCCGGACCTCCACCAACCGGGCGGTGGCCCCCAGGCGCAGCCCTTCGTGAACAAACACCATGTCCACCTGGCTGCCTTTGTCCCCAGCGTAGGAACCCGTCACCTGCAGATTCATGGTGCCCGATTCTTCATCCAGGGCTTGGAGCACTCCATGGTGCTCAAGTTTTCGCTTATCTTGCAGGATAAACGGTGTCCGAACTCGCTGAGCGTCCTCGAGATAGGCCAAGACCAGATCCGAGTTTCCACCCTCGCGTTTTTCCTTTCCGAATCCAAATAAGGCCATGAACCCCACCGATCTATTCCCTGCATCGTCCCACGTTGGGCTTCGCTTGAGAACCGTGACAAAAGTTCTTCTTTAATTCAGCTACCCTTAGTCCCATGACCGAACACCCCACGCGCTGTTTCCTCCTTGCCCGCCAGGGCCCCGACGACTCGGAAGAAACAATTGCTGAACACCTGGATGAGCTGGCCGAGCTCACCCGAGCCTGCGGGATGGACCCCGCTGGCCGCCATCAACTGCGGCGACCAGTGATCGAGGCTCGCACCTTTTTCGGCAAGGGGCAGATCGAAAGCGTGGCCGACGAAGCCCGCCGCCTGGATGCCACCGTTCTGATCTGCGATGATGAACTTTCCGGTGGCCAGGTGCGAAATCTGGAAAAGGCCACAGGCATGACCTGCCTGGATCGCACGGGCCTGATCCTTACGATCTTCGAACACCGCGCCAAAAGTCGAGAAGCCAAGGCTCAGGTCGAACTCGCCCGCTTTGAATACGAACTACCCCGCCTCAAGGGCGCCTGGACCCATCTGGAACGCCAGGGCGGCGGCGTGGGCCTGCGCGGCGGTCCCGGAGAAACCCAGATCGAAGTCGATCGCCGCATGACTCGGTTGCGCATCAGCCAACTTAAGAAAGAACTAAAGCATTTAGAGCAAATTCGAGAGACTCAGCGCCAAGGCCGAGGCCCTGGTATTCCGCGCATTTCCCTGGTGGGCTATACGAATGCCGGAAAAACGAGCCTGCTCAAGGCCCTCACCGGCGAGGGCGAACCCCAGAACATGCTGTTCGCCACCCTCGACACCACCACCCGCAAGGCCTGGCTGGGCCATGACCCCGAAACCCATGAACCGCGCCATGTCCTGGTGAGCGATACCGTGGGTTTCATTCGCAAGCTTCCCCACCAACTGGTGGCCGCCTTTCGCAGCACCCTGGGCGAGGTCCGCACCGCCGATGCCCTGCTGGTGGTTGCCGACGCTGCCAGTTCTGAATTAGAGGACCAGCTCAAGGTCGTGGGCGCCACCCTCCGCGACATCGGCTGCGAGGACCAACCCCGCCTCCTTATTCTCAATCAAATGGATCGCCTGACGCGCCCCCGCCGATTAGACCTAAAACGCCAACACCCCGCCGCCGCCATGACCTGCGCCCTGACCAAGGAAGGCCTGGAGGATATTCGCGGCTGGATGATGGATCTGATACCTGGCCCAGCCAAGCCTCGGGAGCTAGAGGCCTGGGAACTTCCCGATACCCCGTAATCCCGAATTTTTCCTCGTCAAGCCCCCGTGCTACCCTAACTTCGCGGTAATTCAACACCCTCGGCAGTGACCTCTGCAGGAAGCCCACCTCCCCATCTACCGCGATCTGGCGGAGGGTTTCATGGAGCGATCAGGTCGGGGATTCAGCGGGGCCGAGGCCCCAGGAGCCTTCATGAACGCACTCCAATTCAGTCCCACCACCGTCAGTATCGATCTCGGCGGCACTCCCATCAGCCTGGAAACCGGCCGTATCGCGAAACAGGCCGCCGGCTCTGTCGTTGTGCGCCAGGGTGACACCATGGTGCTGGTGGCCGTCTGCACCGCCGACCCCCGGGAAGGCATCGACTTCTTCCCCCTCACCGTGGACTACCGCGAAGCCGTCTATGCGGCGGGCAAGATCCCCGGTGGCTGGTTCAAGCGCGAAGCCAAGCAGACCACCAAGGAAACCCTGACCAGCCGTCTCATTGACCGCCCCCTGCGCCCCCTATTTGAAGAGGGCTACAACGGCGACACCATGCTCACCTGCCAGGTCATCAGCTACGACGGGCAGCATGCCCCCGAAGTGTTGGCCATGGTCGGTGCTTCAGCTGCCCTCATCATCAGCGAAATTCCCTTCCACAGCCCCGTGGGTGGCGTGCGTGTTGGTCGCGTGAACGGTCAGTTGGTGGTGAACCCCACCACCGTCCAGCGTGCCGAAAGCGATCTCGATCTGCTGGTTGCCGGCACCGAGGACGCCCTCGTGATGGTGGAGTGCGGCGCCGAGGAAGTTCAGGAAGCCGATATGGTCAAGGCCCTGGAATTCGGGCATCAGCAGATCCAGATTCTGGTCAAGCTCCAGAAGGAACTTCAGGCCAAGGTCGGCAAGGTCAAGATGGTGCCCGTGAAGGCCGAGCTGAACACCGAGGTCTACAAGAAGGTGGCCGCCGCCTATGCCGAAAAGCTGTTCACGGCGCTGACCATGAAGGTAAAGATCGATAGCTACAAGGTCATCGATGCCCTAAAGAAGGAAGCCGTCAAGGCCCTGGGCGGCGAGGATGGAGCCCTGAAGGGTGACGTCAAGGCCTGCTTCGACCTCCTGAAGGAAACCCTCTTCCGCAACGCCGACCTCGCGATGTAC
>JAUYES010000525.1 GCA_030691225.1 Holophaga sp.
AGTAGCTTGGTCAGGCCCGGTAGGTTGATCGTGCAATGCAACAAACCCCGCCGCTCGAACCGCAACTGCGTAACGTCCTGATTGTGGGAATGCTCGATTGGAAACCGCGCAAGGATGGCATTGCCGTGATGACCGTGCCCATAGATCACATTGCTTCCATAGGCGGCGGATGGCCAAACGTTTTCGGCCAGGAATTCGTATTGGGGCAAGGGGGGCCAGCCTTCGACTCGCTTGGCATTTCGGCTATGCCGCCCCTGAACTTCCTGAAGGAACACGATGTCGGGGCCAAGGGTGCGCAGTTGCTCGCGAAGTTCATGCACCATTAAGCGCCGATGAAATTGCGAGAATCCCTTGTGGATGTTGTAGGTGACGATATGGAGTTGCGTGGGATCCGAGGTGCTCACGAGGCTGACAACATCCTTTCCTGCGTGCGGACGGCGTTGGTGAATCCCTGGGGGTCCACCAACGGTAAGTGGGCGAATAGCGGTGCTACTCCGCCTGCCGGTCCGCCTCTTCCTCTTGCACGTCGGCGCAGAGATCCTCCACAGCTTCGCGGTTTTCTGGCGTCACTTCGCCGGTCAGGGCTTCGGTAACGTCATCTTCGGTTAGAGCCCAACCCACCTGCTCATGAAGGGGATGTTCACGGCGTTCCACCGAGAGTGGGGCGGGATCTTCCGGAAACACCACTCCAATGGATTCCGACTCTTCATGGGTCAGGTTCAGGCTGTCTTTCCTCTTGGGGCTTTTGGATGCCATGGGACCTACTTGCCAAAAACCTTTTTCACCTCGCCGACCTTCTTCTGAATGGTGCCGCTGATTTTTTCAGCAGCACCTTCGGACTCAAGACGAGGGTTGTCGATTATTTTCCCGGCAGTTTCCTTGACCTTGCCTTTGATCTCATGGAGCTTCCCTGCAACCTGATCCTTCGTGCTGGACTTCATGGTGACGATCTCCTTGGGGCGAACAGAGAAGCGGGTTTGCTTCTCCAGGGAATTAAGCACCCTTCGGGCCATCATCTAAATATATATTTGTATTGGACTTAGTTTTTAATCAGCGTTGGATCCACTGCGTTTTCGATCAATTTGAAAGGTGCTGGCCTTCAAAGCGAAGGCACCGATGCAAGGTGACAGCTTGCCTGCCAGGCCCACTCCTGTTGGGTTTTCTTAATTTTGCAAACTGTTTGTCTTGGCCAAGTGCCATGCTCTTCGGTTCAAAACCAGCTATGGCTATGGCTTTCCCGCAAATCTGGGAAGAACACCCGTTCCGGCTTCAGCTCATTCCCGCCCATTCCTGCAGCACCCGCTGGGCTTGATGAATGGCGCCGAATTCGTGGCCTTGGATGGGCA
>JAUYES010000527.1 GCA_030691225.1 Holophaga sp.
GAAAAATGGCGGCGTAATCCAACTCTGCATCCTTTCGGACTACATAAAGAAGATCGCCCCCAATCCCGATTTTCTAAAGGCACTAGAAGCCTTGGATCAAAAGGCAAAATCCCTGGGCGGTTGGGAAGATCTTCGAGGCAAGCCCGAGGCCGAAGCCCTGCTGAAGGAACGGGGGGAATTGCGCACCAAGTTCCCCACCCCCAAGGCCACCGTGAGGGATGCCGTGGACCACATCGATCACATCGTGAAACTCATCGGCATCGACCATGTGGGCATCGGCACCGATTTCGATGGTGGTGGCGGCCTGGCCGATTGCCGAGATGCGACCGAATTGCCCAACATCACATTTGAGTTGGTGCGCCGCGGCTACTCCGAAAAGGACATCCGCAAGATCTGGGGGGAAAACACCCTGAGAGTCTTCGAGAAAGCACAGAAGCAGGGCAACAAGTCTTGAATCCTGTTTAGCTTGGTTACCCTCAGCATCCTCATTTTCCGCAGCGTTCGATTTTGCCCCTGGAGGCTACCGTGAAAACGTTCCATCGCTGGGCCCAACCCCTGCTGCTGGCAAGCCTAGGCCTAGTCGCCGCCGAAACGCCTTTGGCCTTCGACCGCTACCACACCCCCCAGGAGATCCAAGCCGCCATGAAAACCCTGGCCGCCGCCCATCCGGGCCGTACGGCCCTACACCTGATCGCCAAGAGCCCCGGGGGTGGGGAGATCACAGTGCTGGAAATCGGACCCGATATTGGCCGCAAGGCTCGCCAAGCCCCGGCGGTACTGGTGGTGGCCAATCTCGAAGGCGTGCTTCCCCTCACCAGCGAAGGGGCCCTTTTCCTGGCTCAGGCGATCCTCAAGGACCCTTCAAAAAGTCAGCATCTAACGTGGTACATCCTGCCAACAACCAACCCTGATGCCGCTTGGCGCTACTTCCGCCAGCCTTTGGGTTCCAGCGAGCGCAATGCGCAACCCTGGAATGAGGATATGGATGACCGCGTGGATGAAGACGGGCCGGAGGATCTGGATGGCAATGGCGTCATTACAGGAATGCGGGTGAAAGACCCCGCTGGCGAGTGGATCGTGGCAGAGGGCGATAAGCGCCTGCTGCGCAAGGCCAACCCGGTCAAAGGCGAAAAAGGAATGTTTAAGCTCTACCCAGAAGCCCTCGACAAGGACTCCGATGGCCAATACGGGGAAGATCCCGCGGGTGGCGTGAATCCGGCCATCAATTTCCCTCATCTCTGGAAGCCTTTCACGGCCACCGGTGGACGCTGGGCCGGAAGCACGCCCGAGACCTTCGGCATTCTGCAATTCGTGGCTGCCCATCCCGAAATCGCCATGTCCTTTTCCTTCGACGCCACCAACCTCTGCCTGCAACCCCCGGCCGGTGGACGTCAGGGAACCTTCGATCCAAATGCCATCCGCATCCCCGAAGACACCGCCAAGCGCTTTGGTGCCGATCCCACGCGGACCTATTCGATGAAGGAGATCATGGATATGGCTCGCCCCATGGCCCCTCCGGGAATGGAGATGACCGAAGCTATGGTGGCTTCTTTCCTTGGACTCGGCGCCATCGTGAATCCCCTGGAAGCGGACCTCAAGCATTACAAGGAGCTTTCGGACAAGTTCAAGGAATTCCTCAAGGCTTCGAAACTCGATGGCAAGCGCCTGGAGCCCGCCCAGCCCAAGGATGGCTCCTTCTCGCTTTGGTCTTACTACCACCTGGGGATCCCCACCTTCAGCATGGATCTCTGGACCCTGCCCGAGGTCAAGGACGAAAAAGAGAAAAGCAGGATCACCGCCGAAGGCCTGGAGGCCATGACCTCCGAAACCTTCTTGGCCCTGGGCGAACCCAAGATCACGGCCTTCCTCAAGGAAGTCGGCGCGCCTGAAACCATCAAGGCCAGTTTCCTGATGGAAGGCGTGAAAGCCGGGCGCATGAACCCCAAGCAAATGGCGGGCATGCTCAAGTCCCTCCCCAAACCCCCAGCCCAGGAACCCCTCACCGTGGATCCCCGCGCGAAGGCCCTGTTGGCCTGGAGTGACAAGGAACTCCAGGCCAAGGGCTTCGCCGAATGGAAAGCATTCAAACATCCCCAGCTGGGCGAGGTGGAGATCGGCGGCGCCATGCCCTATGCCGATACCACGCCACCACCCGCGATGATCAAACCCCTGCTCGAAGGCCAAGTGCCTTGGGTGTTTACGCTCGCCGCGAAACTGCCCCGATTGAAGATTCTGAAAAGCGAGGTCAAGGCCAAAGGTTCGGGTGTCTATGCCTTGGACCTGTGGGTGGAAAACACGGGCTACCTACCCGTCCCCACGGCCATGGGCCGAAAGAATTTGCCTGTTCCTCCGGCGATCCTGCTACTGGGCGGCAAGGGTGTGGAATTCCTCCAGGGTCGCTCCCGCACCCCCATCAACGCGGTGGAAGGTGGCTCCAGCGTGAAACTCCAGTGGCTGGTGCGGGTTTCGCCCGGCTCCAACCTGGACGCCAAACTCGAATCCCCCACGGCCTGGGGCGATGCCGCAACGATCAACTTCGCGATGGGAGAATCGAAATGAAGATGAGCATCCTTTCGATTCTTGGCCTTGCCCTGGCGGGCCTCACTTTCCACGCGGAGGCTCAGGTCAGTGCCAAAACCGCCAAGACTCCTTTCGTCACCACAGGACCCATCACGCTCCCCTTGCACTTCGACCACTACTACACCTACGAGCAGGTAGGAGAAGCCCTCAAAGCTCTTCATGCGGCCTATCCCAAACTCACCACGCTGGAATCCGTGGGCAAAAGCGAAGAGGGACGCGACATCTGGGCCATGACGGTGAACAACCCAGCCACCGGAGCACCCTCCACCAAGCCTGGCGTTTATGTGGATGGCAATATCCATGGCAACGAAATTCAGGCGGGCGAGGTCTGCTTGGGCCTACTGAACCGCCTGCTCACGCTCTACGGTCAGAACGAACAAATCACCAAACTGGTGGATCGAAACGTCTACTACGTTGTGCCAGTGGTGAACGTGGATGGGCGCTTCCATTTCCTGGCCGATGCCAGCACCTCCAGTTCCCAACGCTCCATCCGCATTCCCGTGGATGACGATCGCGACGGCTTGCTGGATGAGGACGGACCGGATGATCTGGATGGAGATGGCAACATCTGTCGGCTGCGCCGGAAGGATCCTTTTGGTGTCTGGAAGACCGACCCAGAAGATCCACGCCTCATGGTACGCATCAAGCCCGGCGAAGTGGGCGAGTGGACACTCCTCGGCGATGAGGGCATCGATAACGATGGGGATGGCAAGATCAATGAAGACGCCGAAGGCTACGTGGATGGAAACCGCAATTGGGGCTTCAACTGGATGCCTCCCTATGTGCAGTCCGGCGCCGGAGCCTACCCCTTCCAGGCGAAAGGGCTGAAGGCCCTGGCCACCTTCCTGGTAGAACGCCCCAACATCCTGGTGGTCTACGCCTTTCACAACAATGGAGGCATGTTCTTGCGGGGCCCCAGCACCAAGCTCGGGGAACCCATGAATGCCCGGGATGTAGCGGTCTACGATGTGCTGGGCAAACACGCGGAAAAGATCGTCCCCGGCTACCGCTACCTAGTTTCTTGGAAGGATCTCTACGCAACCAACGGGGATTTTGTCGATTTCACGGATAACGTAGTGGCCTCCTATGGCTTTGTGGGAGAACTCTTCCAATCCGAAAGCGAAAGCTACCGAGCCCCCGCCAAGCCCGGCGCCGCCGCACCTCCCCCTCCGGCCGAAGGTGGCTTCATGGGTCGAAATCCCGACCAGGAACGAGAACGCATCCTTTTCAATGACAAGGTTGTGCAAGGCGATCTGTACCGCCCCTGGAAGCCCTTCAAGCATCCCCAACTCGGTGAAATCGAGATCGGCGGCTGGGTCAAGATGAGTTCGCGTTTACCCCACCCCTTTATGCTCAACGATCTGGTCTATCGCAACGTTTCAGCGGTTCTGTTTGCCGCCTCGCAAACCCCCGAGATCAAGCTGGAGGTGCTCTCGGTGGAAAAGGCCGGACCCGAACTCCATCGAATTCGCGTGCGCCTCTCCAACCCCAATGCCATCCCATCGATGACCCATACGGCTGTGCAGCACCAGATCCATCCCAAGGACACACTGAAGGTAGAGGGAACCGGCCTCAAGGTCGTAGCCGGCGGCCCCATTGCCATGAACCCTCTGGAAGAAATCACCTATAAGCCCCACAAGCCCGAGATTCAATTTCTTCAGGTGCCTGGCTATGGCAAGGTGGAATACAGCTTCCTGGTTTCGGGCAAAGGCAAGGCACATATCACCTACCAGTCCCTCAAGGCAGGGCGAGCAGCTGTTTCGGCGGAGTTAAAATAGGAGATCGGTAATGCCTTTCACGTTCCTGAAACAGGCCTTTGACCAAATGGTCGGGAACACCAAAGTGGAAAGGCTTACTTGGCGACAACCCCAGATCGTCGATCGGGGGCTGATTAGTGGCGTAAGCCTTGCCATGGATCACAGTGGCCGAGGCTTGCTGCTTTGGGGCCTAAATGGCGAACTCCGGCTAATGCCCATGCGTCCCTCGCAAGGCGCGGGCATCGGCAATTTCCCGGTGGGACCAGGCGACCGATCCGTGACTGTCCTAAGCGACAAGGGGCTCGGCGTTGCGCTCTGGATTGAAGATGACCCTTCCGGGTCCCGAATCACGGGGTCGCCCTTCAAAGCGGCCTCTCCCAGCTTTTCTCCCAGCACCATCTACCAGGGCGAAGGGCAGATCCAGCATCTGCAAGCCGCCATCGATCGAAGAGGTAGTGCCTTGGTCGTTTGGTGTGTGGAACGCTCGGGCACCTGGGAAATCCTGGCGCAAAGTTATGACGCTCGCAAAGCAAGGTGGGATGAACAGCCGGTTCATCTTGGAAAATCCACGGAACACGCCTTGATTCCTCGACTGGCCATGAACTGCCGAGGCAGGGCCTTGGTTGCCTGGGAGCTGCAGGAGGCCTCCTTCGAGGGGTTTGTGGTCAGCCACTATTGGACCAGCGAGCACCTCTGGTCGGATTCACCCGTTCAGGGCGTGCCTGTATTTGGTCATGAATTAGAACTCACCATGGATAACCGCGGCGACGCCTTGGCGGTCTGGGTGGCACGCCCCCATGGGCAGCCCGCACGGCTGGAAACGGCTCGGTACCGCACCGCCGATTCTGTCTGGGAAAAAACGGGGGTGCTGGCCTCAGGGCCAAACGTGAGTCGCGTCCAATTGCGTGGCACCGAGGATGGGAGAGCTTGGCTCTTATGGCTACAACAGGAATCCAATGGATCTCCACGCATCATGGCCAAGCACTACGTGGCTAGGGCTTGGCAAGCTTCGGCGGAACGGGTGGATTCCGACAAAGGTCAAGCCAAGGCAACCGTAATAGGTTGTACCGAAGGCGCTCCGCCCGGCATCTTGTTCGTTCAACAGGGTGCTCAAGGAGACGCGATCCAGTTCCGTTCCTGGGGCGAACAACTCGGCCCCACGGTAACCATTGGGCACTGTTCCAATGACTCCATATCTGAACCCCAACTGGCCATGAGCCCAACCGGAGCCATTGCCCTCTGGCGACAAGGGGAAGGCAAAGGCTCAGGATTGGTGATGGCCAAGGGGCTTTAATCGGCTGTATCGCGTTCGATCCCCCGGGTTGTTATGCGATCGGATGATCTTCCCGGAACCGCTTCAACCGTTCTTCCAGCAAAGGGAATTGTTCTCGCTTGATCAGTGAGGTGCAGGCCCGCAGCCCTTCGGTGTGTTCGCTGCCGGTGATACCAAGGGTGATCGCGCTGATGCCGTAATGGACGAGTTCGAGCAGGAGCTCTCCGCCATCCAGGCCAGGGTAGGCGAAGGTGAAGTAGAAACCATCCGCGATGGGCTCGCCCAGATCCTGATCGTAAACAATGCTGAAGCCGTTCTCGGTGAAGAGGCGCTTCATGACCTTGGCCTTCTCGCCGTATTCCTTGGCGATGGCCACGAAATCGATCTCGCCATTGTTCACGGCTTTCAGAATGGCGGCCAGGGCGTACTGAGCGGAATGGCTAGTGCCGGAACTGATGCCGTAGATGGCGCCAAAGATCAGCGAATGACCCACCTGATCGGAGCTAAAGAAGCGCTTCAGATCGGGGCTGCGCATCTCCCAAACCTTGTCCGACACCACCATCATGCCGATGCGTTCGCCCGCGTAGCTAAAGGCTTTGGAACTGGAGATCAGCAGGATGTAGTTATCGGTGTACTTGGCCACCGTGGGCTGGTAGGGCGCCTGACCAGGCTTGGAGTAGTCCTGCCGGAAATCCATGGCGAAGTAGGCCAGATCCTCAATGACCACCACGTTGTACTGGGTGGCCAATTCGCCGATGGTGCGGAGTTCATCTTCGGTGAAGCAGATCCAGCTGGGGTTGTTGGGGCTGGAGTACAGGATCGAGGAAATTGTTCCGGTCTTGAGGTACGACTCCAGCTTGGAACGAAGCTTCTCACCCCGGTATTCGTAAACATCGAAGGAGTCGTAGTCATGGCCCAGCAACTTGCACTGCTGCTTCTGCACGGGAAAACCAGGGTCGAGATACAGCGTTCCCTTGCGATTGGCCCACATGCGATTGATGGTCATGAAGGCCGCCATGCCGCCCATCATGGACCCCACGGTAGGTACGCAATGTTCAGGGCTCACCTCGACATCCATGAAGAGCTTCACGAAGCGGGCGATTTCCTTCTTCAAGACCGGAATGCCCTGAATATCGGGATAGATAGCAGCCACGCCATCCTTCAGCGCCTGAATCTGCGCATCAACGCCTACTTGCAGCGCAGGCAGCCCTGGAATACCCATTTCCATGCGGATGAAGGTCTCGCCAGTGTCTCCTTCCACCAAATCCACGATCTTCTTGATCTCACGAATGGAAGCCGACCCAAGGTCGGTCAGGCCCATTTCGCGAATCCGGCGGCTCACCACGTCGGCATTGATGGGGGTAGGTTTGGAGGCCATGGAAAACTCCGGGTGCTGCGCGAAAAGAGCGCGAACTGGAAGGATTGCACCCCCCAAAAGACTGTCAAGGGAGCCTCGACCAAGGTGTGGGCTAGGTCACACAATCGAAAAGACCGGCTACGCTAGAAACATGACATTTCACTTGGCCCCGAGCCCATGCCCGCTGCCTCGCACCTTGGGTGCGGTGGAAAGGTATGGTTGCCGGTAGTCCGGTATCCCCTCGCTTCTTCTCCCGCCCCCGGTTTCCATCCGGGGGCTTTTTCTTGGAGGCACCATGACGCCCCACACAACGCTCGCCGTAATCGGTTTCGGCACCATGGGCCAAGCCATCTGCCAGGGCCTGGTGGAAACCGGTGGCCTGCCTCCCGAGCGAATCCAAGCCGCCGACCGCCACACCCACGCGCTACAGAAACAGGCGGCAAGCCTTGGTATTACCCTGACCGGAAATGCAGCCGCTACGGCCCGAAATGCCGAGATTGTGCTGCTCTGCGTGAAGCCCCGAGAGCTCGGCGAACTCCTGGAAGGTCTCCAGCGCGAAGGTGCCCTGGATCACAAACCCCTGGTGATCTCCATCGCAGCCGGGGTCGGTTTGAAGTTCCTCGAGGAACACCTTCCCCAGGGCACTCCCGTCATTCGCGCCATGCCCAACACGCCCTGCTCCGTTCGTTGTGGCATGACGGTGCTTTCACCCGGCCATGCGGCCACCGAGGCCCATCTCGGACAAGCCCGCCAGTTTTTCGAACCCCTGGGCCGAGTCATGGACCTGGAAGAAAAGCACATGGACGCCGTGACGGGCCTCAGCGCCTCGGGCCCCGCCTTCATCTTCGTGATCCTGGAAGCCCTCGCCGAAGGCGGCGTGCAATGCGGCCTGCCTCGCGCCGTCGCCATCGAATTGGCCGCTCAGATGACCCTGGGCGCCGCATCCATGGTGCTGCAAACCGGCAAACATCCCGCCGCCCTCAAGGATGAAGTAACCACGCCCGCCGGGTGCACCATCGCGGGGCTCTTGGCGCTGGAGGATGGCCGTATTCGTTCCGTGGTGGCGCGCGGCATCGAGCGGGCGACCCAGGTGGCCGCGGGATTGGGCTAAGGCGCTATCACGGAATAACTATGGTGATTGCTGGTGGTCAGCCGCGTGATCCGACAAGGAGAGCGGCGAAGGGGGATGCGGGACATCCTTCGAGCCGGTCGACGAAGTCGGGCGCGCGGATGGCCACCAGCCCTACGGGTGCGGGGCGGCGGGCAGCGCCTAGCGTTGTCGATGGCCCTTGACATGGAACCACCATGCCTGCGGGCCATCTCCTACCCAGGCTTGCCCGGCGCTCTGCACAATCATCATCGTTATTCCGTGACAGCGCCTTAGTTGCTGCCACTCCGGCCCTATCCCTGCTAGTACTTATCCTTCGCCTTTTTTACGGAATCCCCATGACCCACGAATCCCCCGAACCCAAAAGCCTCCACTTCATTGAAGAGATCATGGAGGCCGACTTGGCCTCGGACAAGCACGCCGGGCGCATCATGACGCGCTTTCCGCCGGAGCCCAACGGCTATCTGCACATCGGCCATGCGAAATCCATCTGCATCAATTTCGGCCTGGCGAAGAAATACGGCGGAAAGACCAACCTGCGCTTCGATGACACCAACCCCGTGAAGGAAGACATCGAGTATGTGGATTCCATTCGCGAGGATGTGCACTGGCTGGGCTTTGGCTGGGAGAACGAATTCTTTGCCTCGGACTACTTCCAGTTCCTGTACGACTACGCCGAGTACTTGATCCAGCAGGGCAAGGCCTACGTGTGCGATCTCTCGGATGAGGCCATCAAGGAATATCGCGGCAACTTCTATACGCCCGGCAAGGAAAGCCCCTTCCGCACGCGCAGTGCGGAAGAGAATCTGGATCTCTTCCGCCGCATGCGGGCCGGTGAATTCGCCGATGGTTCCCGAACGCTACGCGCCAAGATCGATATGCAATCCCCCAACATGAACCTGCGCGATCCGTTGATGTACCGCATCAAGCGCGCCCATCACCATCGCACCGGCGATGCTTGGCTGATCTACCCGATGTATGACTACGCCCACGGCGTGTGCGATGCCATCGAGACCATTACGCACAGCATCTGCACCCTGGAATTTGAGGATCACCGTCCGCTGTACGAGTGGTTCTTGGAGCAAGACGTCGATGGCAAATTCTTCAAACGCCCCCTGCCCCGCCAGATCGAATTTGCGCGTTTGAACCTCACGCATACCGTCATGAGCAAACGGCGTCTGCTGCAGCTCGTGCAGGAAAACCAAGTGCGCGGCTGGGACGATCCCCGCATGCCCACCATCTGCGGACTGCGCCGCCGGGGTTACACCCCCGAAGCCGTGCGGGCCTTTGCGGAACATGTGGGTGTGGCCAAACGCGACATGGTGGCCGATGTTGAACTGCTTGAGCACTGCATCCGTCAGGATCTAGAGCTGCACGCACCCCGCGCCATGGCCGTGCTGCGACCCCTGAAGCTCGTCATCACCAACATGACGGAAGCCGAAGGCTTCGAGGTGGAATTGCCCCGGCACCCGGAGCTTCCCGAGCTGGGTTCCCGCACCATTCCCTTCACCAATGAACTCTGGATCGATCAGGATGATTTCCGCGAGGAAGCTCCTAAGAAATGGTTCCGCCTCGCTCCCGGCGCCGAGGTTCGTCTGCGCGGCGCCGCCCTCGTCACTTGCCAAGAGATCATCAAGGATGCCGAAGGCAATGTCGTCGAACTTCGTTGCACCTGGGACCCAGCCTCCAAGGGCGGCAATGCGCCCGATGGCCGCAAGGTCAAAGGCACCATCCATTGGGTGAGCGCGAAGCACGCCATCAACGCCGAAGTGCGTGTCTACGAGCAGCTCTTCCTGGCCAACGACCCCATGGATGTTCCAGCAGGTCAGGATTGGCATCAGGGCATCAACCCCAATAGCCTGGAAATCATCACCGCCCAACTCGAACCCAGCCTAGCTGAAGCCAAGCCCGGCGAGCGTTTCCAGTTCGAGCGCACGGGCTATTTCGCCGTGGACCTAGATTCCCAACCGGGAGCGCTGGTGTTCAACCGCACCGTGGGGTTGAAAGATAGCTGGGCGAAAATCGAAGCGAAGGGCTAATTGTTTCGCTCGAAGAAAATGCCGTTGGCAATCAGAAAACGGAGCTGAACCCTAGAGATCACAGCGAAGCTCTACCGCAGAAAAGAGATTCTCGGGTTTCTCAGGGGCGGCAAGCAGAAATAGCGATCACGGTCTCGTTTTTGGGAAAACAGATGAACCGCCAAGGCGGTAAGACGCCAAGAAAAACACTCGAACACAAGTGCAGCAGGTCGCCGGATCCCGCCTCGCGGGATCTCCGCTGCCTTTGCAGCGGA
>JAUYES010000301.1 GCA_030691225.1 Holophaga sp.
ATGACTTTTCGCCCCGCAAGATCAGAGGGTCGATGGATGCCACTGCTCCGTAGCGCCAAGATGACGTTTGGGGAATGTTGGAAAACCACACCCAGGGCCACCAGAGGTCGGCCCTGCAAGTAGGCCTGAAAGACTTCCATATCACTGACACCGAACTCAGCTTCACCGGCTTCCACCGCTGGAAGGGGAAGTTGGGTTTTGGAAGCTTCAATGAAGCTGACTTCCAGACCCGCTGCAGCATAGAAGCCTTTCGTCTGAGCCGCGTAGAAACCGGCAAATTGGAAATGATGGGACCACTTCAGGTGAAGCCTCACCCGTTGGGGCGAAGCCCCCCAGGCAGGAATCAGCGTTGCCGCGAGAATCATCACCAGGAACAAGAGCCACGATCTGGATGATTTCATGGCTCCCCCAACCTGCAGCTCACGTCAAAACAACAATCTCAGCAACCGACTAGCGTGCTGAGATTGTTGCACTGTTGAGTAGCTTGCGGAGTTTTTTCAGCTGCAGTTTCCTGAACCGCAGGCACACCCTTCGATTTCCGCAGGAGTATCCGGATTTGTCAGGGTAAGTAGACGATCGGCCGCTTCCACGACCTTGCGGTGCGGCGTAGCCTTGACAGCCAGGGCCACGTTGACTGCCTCCCGCATGTCTTCCTTGCTTACCCCCAGCTTGCGGGCGGCGTCATAGTGATACTTGAAGCAGGGTTCACAGTTGGAGGCAATGGCAGCTCCAATGGCGACCAGTTCCTTAACGCTTGGACTCATGAGGTCCGTGGTTTGGGATGCCGCCTGCAGCGGTTTGATGGCCTGGATTTGCAGGCTCACTACGGCTTCCGCTGCGGCTTTCAGGTCGGCCGCGGTGATGGCCGGATTGCGCCTTTGGGCCGCCTCCACTTCCGATGCCATCGTGTCCCCAATATCGAAGCTCGATTCGCCCACAACTTCAACCTGCGCGAAACCTGCGGCGTGAATGGCCGCCAAGTAGTCATCCTTCAGCAGAGCCCCCGCCATGCAAGCCGCGTAGGCATCCAAATCCTGGCGAATAATCGCAGGAAGCGGTTTCAGGAGCACCAGATCCGACACCATCAGGCGACCACCCGGCTTCATCACCCGAAAAGCCTCACGGAAGGCCTGTGCCTTGTCGGTGGTGAGGTTGAGCACACAGTTCGAAATGATTGCGTCCACCATGGCGTCTTCCACGGGCAATTGCTCGATATCGCCCTGTCGAAATTCGACGTTGGCATAACCGTGGCGATCCGCGAGGCTGCGGGCCCTGGCAATCATCTCGGGCGTCATATCCACACCAATGACACGACCTTGGGAGCCCACGCGCTTCGAGGCAAGGAAGGCATCGAAGCCTGCGCCAGAACCAAGATCCAAGACGATTTCACCTGGCTTGAGCGAGGCCAAAGCCACGGGGTTGCCGCACCCAAGGCCAAGATTGGCACCGTCCGGAACGGCCTTAACATCTTGGATTTCATAGCCGATTTTGAGGCTGGGATCTTCAAGGGTGCTCGAACAACCGCAGCCCTTGGAAATGGGACCACAGCAACTGGTGTTCTGCTTCACGAAACCAGCGTAACGTTCCCGTACGGCGGCCTTGAGCGTGTCGAAGTCCATGGTGTTCTCCTTTAGGTAAATGGGTGTTCCAGAGCAAAGCTGTCCGGAAAATTGGGTCGTGGAACGAACGCTTGCGGGCACGTGGTCCAGGGTGGTTTTTTGATAGCCTCGGCGTTCCATCCAAGGCCCCGCGGTGTCGGTTTTCAAAACAAAGGCGCGAGCCCCAGCCTGAGCTTCGGCTTCAGTCATCAGCCGCTCCCCTAGGCCTTTTCCACGCTGGGAGGGATGCACGATCAAGGAGCGGAGAACGGCGACTTCCGGCGTGAATTCCACCGCAACGTGGCCCACCAGAAAACCTTCCGACTCCACCACCCATCCATCGGTGTGTTCCAAACCATCCGGCGGCAGGCCGGCCGATTCCAGCAGTTGGATCACTTTCGGGTGATCTCCAGGCAGACGCTTCCTTAGGAGCATGGTTTCTCCGAGTAATTGAGATGAACGTGAGCTGGCTTTAGATTCGGGTGCGAAGCCCTTGGGGAACTTTCACCCCGCAGCAAGATTTCGGGCGACTATCAGGTTCCGGGGCCTTGCGACCGCCCGAGCAACAGTCCTTCCAGAGGTATTCCGTCAACAAGTGCAGCGTTCGAAAATTCGCGCGATAGCGCAGGAAGGTGCCTTCGCGTTCCACCAGCACCAGTTCGGCTTCGGCCAGACAAGCCAAGTGATGACTGAGGGTGGAGGCAGGAATGCCCACGTGATCCTGGATGTCACCTGCCGAGGTTCCCACTTCGGGTCCCTGAACCACGAGTCGCAGAATGGAAAGCCGCACCGGATGCCCCAAGGCCTTGAGGCGTTCAGCGTTCCTTTCTAGCAAATCCTGAGTCTGGGAATCCGACATCGGCCCCTCCTGAAGTAATTCTACTTTTTTCGAAACATCACGCAAGGACAAATTTCGATTTTTTTCGAATCATACTTAGCCACAGAAATTTCTTATGCCTAGACAGAAGCCTGCTTGCCCCTGGTGAGTTAAGCACCATCACGGGCGAGCCAGGATTCTGCATCCATTTTTTTCAGATTTTATCGATGTCCATCGGTGTTCATCGGTGGCAAATTTTTGATTTTTCCCTTGAATCAAGGCTGGTAGAGCAATGAAAAAGAATTTTGGCCACCGATGAACACCGAT
>JAUYES010000302.1 GCA_030691225.1 Holophaga sp.
GCTTTCGCCGCCGGGGCGGCCAATGAGCATGGTGTGAATGCGGATGCCTTGGTTCTTGGCTTCGATGGCGGCCTGGGGACCCGATACGCGCCCTCGGTTTTGGGCGCCGTCCGTGAGCAGGAGGATTACTCGGCTCCGGGCGGGGCTATCCGAAAGACGGCGCACGGCGGTCATCAGGGCGCTGCCCAGGGCGGTGCCATCATCCCGCGTATCTAGTTCCAGGCGTTCAAGCATGGTCCAGAGCCGCGTGTGATCGGCGGTCAGCGGGCTGAGGGTCACGGGGTGGGCGCTGAACAGGATCACCGCAAAGCGGTCGTTGGGGCGCCCTGCCACAAAGGCTTTCAATAACCGTCGGGCTGCATTCCAGCGGTTTTCCTTGCTATCGTCCAGGGCCTTCATCGAACTGGAGCCATCCAAGACCACGGCGAAATCCACCACGGGAACTTGGCCCCGAACATGAAGACGCCACTCCGGTCCTGCCGCCGCGAGCACAAGCAGGACGGTAAGCAGCATCGGGATCACGCGGGCGCTGTAGCGTTCCAAGAAGGACGTGGGGCGCTCATGGGGAATGCCCCAGCGATAGGGAGCGCGCAGCGTTGCCCAAATGGCTGGGATTAAAAGGATCAGAAGGTAGGGGTAGCGTAGCTCTACCATCACGGCCCCAGCGTTTTCATCAATTCCTTCAGGGGTGGGAAGGGAGGTTCCTTGCGGGCAAAGCGCGCAGCATCCAGGCTTTGTACCCAGGTCGCCCAGGTATCCAACTGACGGAGCCGAAATTCCGCCACACCCCAACTGCGGGCTTCTTCGCCAAAACGGGCCGCCAGAAAATCGCGGCCCAGATCGTGGGCCTGATCCAGCGCCGAACGCTCGTTGGTTTTAGGTGGCCAGTGATGAGCAAACGCGCGGCGACGGTGGTGAAGCAGGCGTTTGCTCCCATTGCGCCGCCATCGTCGGACCCACCAAATCGCGATCCCGAGTGGTGGAATCCCCAGCAAACTGGCCCAGGCCCAGGGAAAGGGAATGTAAGGCAAAACATCGCCCTGGCCACCGCCCACACCCATCCATGGAGCACCAAACGGTACCGTGCGTGGAACGTTGATCTTCAACACCGGCGAGCGGCGCCCATCACCCAAATCCATGGCAGGAATCACCGCCATACCCGGCACCAATGCCTGCACCGTGAGTCGCCATCCCCGCCCATCCGCCAGCGGCTCCACACTGCGCAACGCGAAAGGCCCCAACTTCTCCTCCGCCGGCCGAGGCAAAGCCGGCAATCCCGGATCCTCCTCCCGCAACTCCAGCACCGCCAACTTCCCAAACGGAATCTCCGCAGGAGCCTTCCAAACCGGAGCTGCCGAAAGCATCGCTCCCGCCGCCAAGCAAGCCCCCACCCTCATCCGACCGAAGCGAAGCGAAGGCCTGAACCCAGAAACCCAAGCCCCGATCCAGCCACCAAGCTGATGCCGCACCGACGTCACCATCCGACCGAAGCGAAGCGAAGGGAGGATAGGACGGAATGGCCGAAGGCCATTGCCGCCCGAAGGGCGAGGGCCGAAGGCCCGAGTCACGATCCGCCCCCCTTCAACCAGGCTCCGAGCTTCAAAACCGGATCGTCGTACATATCCCAAACGAGCCGCTCCACGTTCCCCGAAAACCCAGGCTCGGGCCAATTGGGTGCGTGGCGCTGATGGGGATTTTCGGGATGGAGCCACACCACCCGATGCCGCGCTGCAATGGGTTTCAACAGCGGAGCCAAGCCCTGCAAGCCCGCGCCATTGCTTAGGATCCACAGCCGATGCCCCTTGCCGTGTTCGCCCCAGTGGCCCAAGGCTTCACGCCAGCCTTCCGCCGTTGGAATGGAGGGACCGCGCTCGCTGAGAGCTTCCAGCACCTTCAAGCCCGCCACGCGGCCGCGTTTAGGGGCCAGCCGCAGGGCAGGAGTACGGCCATCTCCGGGCACCAGCAGGCCCAGGCGATCCTTGCCCGCATTGAGGGTCACCATGGCGGCTCCCGCAATTTCCAAGGCCCAGCGCATGGGCGTGACGGGGTCGCCCAAGAACATGGAGGGCGAAGGATCCACCACCAACCACAAGATCAATTCGCGGCTGGCCTCGAAGCGCTTCACGATGGGTTCGCCCACCCGGGCCGTTAGGGGCCAGTTGATGGTGCGGGGATCATCACCGGGAACGTAAGGTCGGTTCTCCACAAAGGTGAGTCCCGAGCCTTTGATTTTGCTTGGATGCAGTCCCTCAGTGCCCCCCGTCAGCACGCGCCGCAGCCGAAGAGGCAGGCGGCGCAGGCGGGCGAGGAAGCGAGTGGGCAGGGGCATGATCCCCTATTCTTCCACGAAGCCGGATTCTCCAAGGCCGTTCAAAGTGCCTTCTTTCGGACCACGGACCGTTAGCCCCAACTGGATCTTGGTTTCCGCGCCAGGCTCCAGGCGAATCGACCAGCGGCGAAGGAAGGGCGCCGGGCTGATTTCGTCGGCTTTGGGCTTGGCCTCTAGGGCGATTTGTACGCGTTCGCTGGTGGAGCGCACGATTCGGTCAAACACTTCCAGAATCTGGGTTTCCTGAGTGCTGTTGCTGAGAGTCACGAGTTCATCCAAGGTCCAGACGCGTTCCTTGCCCAGGGTGACCACTTGCTCCTGCACCTCCTCTGTGCGGGTGTCTGCGGTTTTCTGGCGGCGAGTGATGACCTTGGTCAGCCGGAAGGGACTCTTGGAATCGAGCTTATCGAACTGGGTGCGAAGGCCGTCAAAGGTGCCGAGGCACAGCTCGAAGGGTTGACCCGGGCGAGGATATTGGATGCGCGTTTCCGCCAAGCGCTGACCCTCTGCAAAGGGCACCAGCACGGAGCCAGGGAAGATTGGAAAGCCTTGGGAGGGCTGAAAGCGGATCACTTGGAATACCGCCGTGTTCTCTCGGGGAATGGTCACCAGCGCCAAGTCGGGTTTGATTTCCTGGCTGGAAACCCGGAAGCGATGGGGTTGGGCATCGGCCGGAACCGTCTTGGCTCCTTCCAGGGCAAAGGTGGTGGCAAGACCTACGGCCTGGAAGGTGATGGAGGCATTGGATTCCAGGGCGGGCACGGGGGGTGGTGGGGCAGCAGGGCCGCCAGCAATCCCACCACCTGCATAGGCCATGGAGAGATCTCTCGTAGGAAGTTGCCTGGGTGCCATTTCGGGAATCAGATCCTGACTGGGATTGACAGGTGGTGGCGGTGGGGCCCAGGATTGCCTCGTTTCCGGCGGTATCCACCCAATCTCCACCGCACCACCGGGACGAGGCAGGGAGGCCCGTTGTTGGGTGCGTGCGGTGCTGAGTTCCAGGCGAACCTGACTCCAGTCTTCAGGGGTGCGTTGGCTCACGCTGGCGAGAAGCACCAGCTCCAGGCGCTTTTTTCCCTCATCCAGGCGCGCTTCATAGCTCGGGATCCACCGGGCTTCGGGAGTACGGTTCATGATCGTGAGTTCGACCGATCCAGGTTGCGTGATGCTCAGTTCGATGCTGGCTTTGCTGGTTGCCTTGGCGGTGGGTGCTTCCGCAGCAGCTTGTAGCACCTTGAGCTTTTGTTCCTCCTTGAAGACCTGCCCAAGGTAGGCGCTCAGTTTGCGATCCTGCAGAAGGAGGTCCGCCAACCGAGCTTGATAGCTCTTTCCGAGTTCCAGGATAGAGGCGGCCGGTGCGGGCAGTGTGGCGGTGCGCTCTTTGTGGTCGTTGGCCTGCACGTCCATCAGTTTGCGCAGGAAGGCCAACTCTTCCTTGAGGGCTTCTTTCTGAGTTTCCAATGCATCGCGCTGCTGGCGCAGGGCTTCCCGCTGGGCCTCCAGCTTGGCGAATTCCGAGCCCTCGGAGAATTTTCGAGCATCGGGTTTTACCGAGATATCACCGAGCCGAGCACCTTCAGGCCCTTTTGCCGTGATCCTCAGATCCTCCAATCGCAAGCCAGCCGGTAGACCGCGCACTTCCAGCCGGAAAGTGCCGGCCTGCTCCAGGCGCACGTTGCCAATGCGAGTGATCCAAGCTTCATCCGGGTGGAGGCGAACCCGCGCAATGGGAGCCTCAACGGGAACCACCGTTTGCGCAGCTAACGAAAGGGCGAAGGCCGAGAAAAGGGAAACCGAAAACGCGCGCATGGTGACCTCCAGGTATGAGCGAAGCGGTCAGACGTCAAGGACATCTGACCGCGCAACAAGGAATGGATAAGACCGGGTTGAAGCGATCCTAGACCTATAGGCGAAGCCCTGAGTCACAGGTTTGTCGCGAACCCCACAAGTTTTTTTTC
>JAUYES010000567.1 GCA_030691225.1 Holophaga sp.
CAAGGAGCTGCGACGCACCCTTTTTGTGAGCATGGGCAATGAGGTGGTGGACATGGCGCGGCCCAACCCTTTTGAACGGTTGTGTCGAACGCTTGGGGGTGCCAAGGCCGAAGGCTTTGTTTGGGACTCCAAGTTCATGCCAGAGGAGGATCATGGGTCGGTCGTTCTGCGCACTCACTATTGGGGGTTGAAGAAAATTTTCGAAGGGTACCGGCTGACTGGTGATGCCAAGACTGGTGCGTTCGAGGGAAATCTGAGCGAGCTTCAGGAGCATTATTCAAAATTCAGCAAACGTCGAAATGCAATCTTCACCCCTTCAGAGGCGTTGGTGAACCTAGTGGCATACGAGGCTCTTAGGGAAAAGGATTTCAAACGCGCCATCCCCATCTTTAGCTACAACGTTGAGCTCTATCCAACCAGCGCCAATGCCTACGATAGTCTGGGCGAAGCACTGGAACGTGCGAGCCGACCCTTGGAAGCAGTTGCGTCGTACGAGAAGGCCGTGCAGATCGGCGAAAAGGAACAGCACCCGAACCTGGGCGTTTATATTCGCAATCGGGACCGCGTGCTCCGAGCCTTGTCCATGGAGAAAAAAACGCCCTAAACACGATTCAAGTTCTCTTCTTTAGACTTTGATTCGGCCTCTAACCCGACGCTGCCCGATAGGTTCTCCGCCATGCTTTCTGCCCTTGCGCTGTTTGTTTGCCTCGTTGCTCCTCCGGTCACGGGACAGCTCCAACCTTCCGTGGGCTGCAAGGCCTCGCCCAGTCATTCCTACGCCTTGTACCTTCCCAGCGCCTATCGCGAAGATCGACTCTGGCCCGTGCTCTTCGTATTCTCTCCAGCAGGCGATGGCGCCGGAGCCGCTGCTCTTTTTCAGGCTGGAGCGGAGCGCTTGGGCTGGATTGTGATCGCCTCCAATGACGCTCGTAACGGGCCAATGGCGCCCATCCGAACCGCTCAGGCCGCGCTTTGGAAAGAAGCTTTCGACCAATTCAAGGTTGATCCGAAAAGGGCCTATGGCGCCGGATTTTCCGGTGGGGCACGTATGGCCATGGACTTGGCACAAGATCACGCCAGTGCCTTCATCGGTGTGATCTCCATCGGTGCCTTCGGTGCGGGGCCAACCCTGGGGCCGAATCATCTAGCTCATGTGATGCTGTGCGGAGATGAGGATTTCAATCAGGCCGAGCTGGCAGCCGCCTGGGAGCGCATGCGAGGAACCAAGGGTCGTCGCCT
The DNA here is from genome assembly GCA_030691225.1 of Holophaga sp. Taxonomy (GTDB): domain Bacteria; phylum Acidobacteriota; class Holophagae; order Holophagales; family Holophagaceae; genus JAYREN01. The sequence continues at coordinate 1,240 of JAUYES010000567.1, forward strand.
TTGGATGGAAGTCTTTCCCGGAGGCCATCGCTGGGCGCCCGAAAACCTCATCGAAGAAGGCATGGTCTTCCTCGAGCAATCGGCCGGGTTGCAGGGGCGCCAACCAAGGGATCTCGCCGGAGAAGCGGCCTTCCTGCAGCGCAGACTGGCTGTGGTCCTGACTCCGCAAACCGATCCAGCTCAGCTCCTTAGGCGCTGGAGCGATGTGGCGGTTCTGCCTGAGGCTCCGCCTGAGGCCAGGCAGCAGGCTCAACTTTTGGAAAAGCAACCCGATTATCGTTCAGCGTTATCGCTCGAACGCAGCTATGCCGAGCGCTCCAATCGCCTACGAACGTCCAGTTCGTACGGGCCCGAGCTAAGCCGGTTGTTGGGAGTGGCCGCCGGGAAAGGCCCCGAGGCTCTCGATGCGCGGCGGCTTCTGGAGCGGGAACGTGGCGAGCTGGAAGAGCGGTGTCGCGAGGCCGTGATTGGTAAAGAATGGGAGTTGGGGCTGAAACTGGCGAGGGCAATGATGGCCCTTGGAGATACAGGCTCTCGCGGCTCCCGAGGAGGCGTATACGCCGCCATGGTCTTGGCGCAGTTGGGTCGAAAGGAAGAGGCGCTGACCGAATTAAAGGCCGCCTTTGAAAGGGGCTATCGACCTTCCAGGCCCATAGATGACATGCCTTTACTGGCGCCTCTACGGGATGAGTCCGCCTTCAAGGCCCTCCAGGCCGTGCCGCGCTAGGCGTTTTTTGGGATCAACTTCGCCATGCTTCTCTCGTGGCCCAAAAAAGAATATTATTTTTGATCCATTTTTATCGGTGTCCACCGGTATGCTTCGGTGGCTTAAATTCTTTTCTCGTCTGGATCAGGTCATGTTCCCGATGAGGGTTCTAAATAGCTGTCCGAAAATCAGCGAAAACCAGAATACAGTTCTCGCGGGCCAATCGTTGACACCGAATAAATAGCCACAATGAACACAAAAAACGCAAAAGGAATCAGTAATGGAATCGAGGTCGTTTACCTTTCCGAATTTACAGTATTCTTTGTGATTTTTGTGTTCTTTGTGGCCAATTCCTTTTCCTTTTGACCGACCTTCACCCCCCGCGAATCTTTAATCGCAGAAGTTTTCGGCCTCGAAATTACCCCAAAATCTTCGCCAACGCATCCCGATATTGCTGGCCCACCGGGATCTTTAGGCCGCTGCGAGTCAGCAGAATCCAGGTGCCTTTGGACCAAGGTTGGGCTTCCTTGATCTGTTCGAGGTTCACGATCCAGGAACGATGGATGCGCAGGAAGCGCTCGGGATCGAGTTTAGCTTCAACAGCCGAGAGCGTGCTGCGCAGCAGGTGCTGGGTGCGTTCGCCATGGATGCAGACATAGTTCCCTGTGGCTTCGAGGGCATGAACCTCGGTGGTGGGAACCAGTAGGTAACCTTCACCTTCCCGCACCACAAGATGCGGACGCACAGCCTGCCGGCGTTCATGCATAGCGAGCATGGCCTGGAGGCGTTGATCGAGATCGTTGCGATTTTAGGGTTTCAGCAGTTCTCTCGCTCGATCCAATGCCACGGAAAAGCGCTCGGGATCGATGGGCTTGGTCAGGTAGTCCAGCGCATTCAGGCGGAAGGCTTCCAGCGCGAATTGGTCAAAGGCCGTGACGAAAATAATTACGGGTAAGGTGCCCTCACGACGCCAGGTCTCGGCCACCTCCAGTCCGGTGAGGCCGGGCATTTGGATATCGAGGAAAACCAGCTGGGGAGCCAATTCCTGGAAGGCCTCCAGCGCAGCTGGACCATCGCCCCGCTCGGCTACAACCTGCACATCTGGGTGGGCTGAGAGCAGGGTGCGCAGTCGCTCCCGCACCAGGGGTTCGTCATCCACCACCAGAGCTCGGATCATGGCTGTTCCTTCGGAATGGGAATGTGAACGCGGGCACAGAAACCCTCATTCGTAAGCGTTTGGATCGCTAGCCCAGCCCTTTCGCCGTACATGGCTTTCAAGCGTTCCTGGGTATTGCCGATCCCCACGCCAGGTTGAAGCGGTAGCGTGGTTCCCAATCCAACGTCGGCCACGGTCAGGATCAGGGAGGATCCATC
>JAUYES010000598.1 GCA_030691225.1 Holophaga sp.
ACGCTTACCAAGAGCTTTCGCCGTCGCCTTGCCGACCTGCGGAGTTTCGGCGAATTCCGCGGTAAGGAATTACGGCTGAATCCCATCGCAGCCCTGGCCATGAACGAATTCGAAGAAGGCTGGGGAGGCTTTCAGACCGATGGTGCCTGGAAGGCCCACCAGGATCGCATTCGCACGGCCATGGCACTGAACCCCACCGTGTCGAGCGTCTTCGAAGCCGAACTGCGCCCCTACCAAGAAGAAGGTTTTCAATGGATGGCGCGCCTTGCCGAGGCCGGCTTCGGCGCGTGTTTGGCCGACGACATGGGCTTGGGCAAGACCATCCAAGCCCTTGCCTTGTTGCTTCGCAGGGGCACGGCGGGACCTTCGCTCGTGGTCGCTCCCACCAGTGTGTGCGCTAACTGGGAGGCGGAAATCCTAAAGTTCGCCCCAACGCTGCACGTGCGCCATCTCGCTGAAGGCGACCGTGAGCACACCTTGAATTCCTTGGAACCACTGGATGTATTGCTATGCAGCTACGGTTTGCTTCATACCGAATCGGATCGCCTGAAGGCCATTGAATGGTCCACCGTGATCTTGGACGAAGCGCAGGCCATCAAAAATTCCTTCACCAAACGCAGTCAGGCCGCCATGGAACTAAAGGCGGGCTTTCGCCTAATCCTCAGTGGCACGCCGCTGGAAAACCATTTGGGCGAATTGTGGAATCTCTTCCGCTTCATCAATCCGGGTCTTCTGGGCAGCTTGGAATCCTTTCAGCGCCGCTACCAAACGCCCATCGAACGCGATAAAGATCCCGAGGCCTTGCATCGTCTGCGGCGCCTCACCGCGCCCTTCTTGCTGCGTCGCACCAAGGCCCAAGTGCTTGAAGAATTGCCGAGCCGGACGGAAATCACCCTGGAACTCGAACCCAGCGCGGAAGAAACCGCATTCCTTGAAGCTCTGCGCCAGAAGAGCCTGGAGGCCATCGAGGTCGGCAGCAATAAAGAGGGTCAAACCATGTTGGTCTTGGCGGCCATCACTCGGTTGCGCCGCGCCTGCTGCAACCCGAGCCTGATTCAATCGGATATCGGCATCGCGTCTTCCAAGCTCACGGCCTTTATGGAACTTGCGGAAGAGCTGCGTGAAAATCACCATCGCGTCCTGGTATTCAGCCAGTTTGTGGATCACCTCGCTATCCTGCGGCGGGCCTTGGATGAAGAAGGTTTCTCCTATCAATACCTCGATGGTTCAACCTCCACCAAGGCCCGCACCCAGGCCGTTACGGCCTTCCAACGCGGCGAAGGCGAGCTCTTTCTCATCAGCCTCAAGGCCGGAGGCACGGGTTTGAATCTCACCGGCGCCGATTACGTGATTCACATGGATCCATGGTGGAATCCCGCTGTTGAAGATCAGGCCTCCGACCGCGCCCATCGCATCGGCC
>JAUYES010000605.1 GCA_030691225.1 Holophaga sp.
CGTAGAAACCTTCGGCGCCAGCAATGGGAACGAAATCCACTGCGAGGATGCGGCCATCCTTCATGCTGACTTCTCGGCCCAGCAAGGCGACTCCAGCCTTGACAGCTCGATCGGCGAGTTGCCGAGCTTCGTCCTCGTCGCTCATCTGCGATAGGCACATGTCTAGGAGCTCTTGCGCTTCACTCTCTACCAGTAGGTTCGCAGGCACTGGAATCTCGAACATCCGACAGAAGGTCTCGTTAATCAGCGCTACCTGTCGGTCCTCCGTTTCCACGAGAATGCCAGCCTCCATATTTTCGATCAGGGCCTTGAGGCGGCTGGTGATGGTGGCTAGGGCGGCCTCGCTCTGTTTGCGCTGGGTGATATCGGTCAGGGTGCCTGAAACGCCCACGACGGAACCACGGGCATCCAAGGTGATGCGGTTGGACATCTCGACCCAGCGATAATCACCAGCCAGCGTCGCGATGCGGAATTCGCCCTGAAGTGTGTCTTGGTCCGTCTCCATGGCGTAGTTCAGGACATTCATGTAGCGCAGCTTGTCGGTGGGGTGCATGAAGCCGAGGAAGGGCTTTCCAAGGCTTTCTTCCAGGCTAATACCCGTGAGTTCTGCCCAGGCCCGGTTAAGGAAGGACCACCGGCCTTCCCGATCGATCTGGAAGATGACTTCCTTGAGATGAGCCACCAAGCCTTGATACCTTGCCAAATCTGAGGCTGGCTCAACCGTCAAGACGCCTTCCATGGCGCTCAAGAAAGCCTCCCACGCAGCGCCTTGGGGAAGGGCTGTGCCGGACGCTTCGAGTTGGGCCAAGTGCTGGGTGAGGGTTGGGTGCATTCGATTCTGCCGTTATTAACGCTATCGGTCGGGTTGCTCAGAGCTTTCATTTCGAACAAGAAATCCTGGCACCCGGTTGGACGATTATGTCTTTGGTTGAAAAATGTTCTTGTTTTTTTCGCTTTTTGCTCCACTCTTGGGTTCTGATTAATGCACCAAGGAGAAGCCCATGGCCGCTACTGACCAAGATGATCGCCTGAAAGTTCTGAACCGCACGCTGGCGGAAATTGAGCGTGCCTTTGGCAAGGGCGCCATCATGAAGCTTGGCGACCATCAGAACGCTGACGGCATCGAGGTGATCTCCACGGGTTCCATCAGCCTGGATTCGGCCCTGGGCGTGGGTGGTGTGCCCAAAGGCCGGGTGGTCGAAGTTTATGGGCCGGAAGCCAGCGGCAAGACCACGCTCGCTCTGCACATGGTGGCCCAGGCCCAGAAGAAGGGTGGCCTAGCCGCCTACATCGATGCCGAGCACGCCCTGGATCCCGATTACGCCCAGAAGCTGGGTGTCGATATCGAAAACCTTTTCATCAGCCAGCCCGATAGTGGCGAACAGGCCCTGGAAATCTGCGATCAGCTGGTGCGCAGCGGCGCCCTGGACATCATCGTCATCGATTCCGTGGCCGCCCTGGTGCCTAAGGCCGAGATCGACGGCGAGATGGGTGATAGCCATGTGGGCCTTCAGGCTCGCCTCATGAGCCAAGCCCTACGCAAGATGACCTCCGGCATCAGCCGCACCGGCACCTGCGTGGTGTTCATCAACCAGATCCGCATGAAGATCGGCGTGATGTTCGGCACCCCCGAGACCACCACCGGTGGCAACGCCCTGAAGTTCTATGCTTCCGTTCGTTTGGATGTGCGCAGCGTTCAGTCCATCAAGGGCAACACCAACGATCCGCTGGTGGCCGCCAAGGACGAAGATTCCAGTGTGGTTGGCAAGAAGACCAAGGTGAAGGTCGTCAAGAACAAGGTTGCCCCACCCCTCAAGGTTGCTACCTTCGACATCATGTATGGCGAGGGCATCAGCCGCACCGGGGAATTGGTGGAATTGGGCACCCAGCTGGAGATCATCCAGAAGAGCGGTTCCTGGTATTCCTACAAGGATTCCCGCCTAGGTCAGGGCGCCGAGAACGTGAAGAAGCTGTTCCAGGACAACCCTGAACTGGCCGACGAAGTTGAAGCCCAGATCCGCGAAAAGTTAGGTTTGAAGAGCTAGGATCTTTTACTTTTTTCATTTCA
>JAUYES010000616.1 GCA_030691225.1 Holophaga sp.
CCCGCGTCTCGCACCGAAATCGACCATCTAACCCAGGAGCCCGCCTACGGCAACATCGCAGAACTCGGTTTGGGTGTGTTGGCAGCCTTCGGTGTTAAGCCCATCGGCGAGATATTGTTGGATGAGAAACTGGGCCTGCACATTGCCTTTGGCCGCAGCGAGCATTTTGGTGGTCAGGTTGGCCCCAAGCAGTTCTCCAGCCCCGGTGCCGTTATCCACATCGATCGTATTTACATCCCAGAAACTCAGCCCGATGTGAAGGTGAAGGCCATGGATCTAACCCTGGACGACGGCTCCCTGCTGGCGGTAATGCGGGACGGGCAGTACGTGGTGGATTTCGCCAGCTAACTCGCTAGATTAGATTCTATTCTCCCGAAAAGAGCCCGCGCTAAATGGCGCGGGCTCTTTTCGGGAGGTTGAACAAAGGCTGCGGATGCGCGAAAGCAGGCCCGCGGCGCGGGTAAGCCAAGGATTTATTTCAGTCTCTGGAACAGGATCTGGTTTTCCAGGTAAACGTGCCGGTACAGGCTATTCGCCAGAGTTTGCAAGGTTTCAAAGAACTTGCGCTGCACGGAACGAGCACCTTCAGGGGGATTGAAACCTTCCGTGAGCACCCGCAAGCGCTTGAGTAGGCCTGCTGCGGCATCGTGCTCGTCTTCCAGGAGACGCATGGGTTCCAGTGTTTCTACGGGAATAGCCGGCGTGCGGCCTTCAGCAATATCGAGCATCGCCGGAAAGAGCATGCGCTCCTCCACGGCAAGGTGGTTGCGCAGTTCGATGCAGAGCCGATCAACTTCATTGCGGATTTCCAGCAGCACGGGGAAATTTGCTCCCTCCAGCAGCACGGCTTCATCGGCCTGCGATTCGAGGCGCGCCATTTCCACACGGGCCTCGCGGTGGTAGTGCCCCACGATGTGATGGATGAGATCCACGGTGGAAGCGGAGTGCCACTTATCCAGTTCCACTTTGTCGCGTGCCCACACTTCGGGATCTTGCATCATGGGGTCCTCCTCTGTTTGATTGGTGGGATTGTGGCCACAGGATAACGAGGTCTTGCAAACCAGGGCCAACCAAAAAAACTAGGTGAACGCCAGCCCCTCGTCGGCGCGAAGGCTGGGCTGGGTCTCCAGAAAGCGCAGCGCTTCCAGACGAACCTGCTCGGCCGTGCGGGCTTTTTGGATGCCCTTGAACATCTCGTGGCCGAAGACGAAATTCTTGGCGAAGTAGAAACTGAATTCTTTCAGTCGGCCGAAGGCCCGCTCGGGTGGAAGATCTTCAAGCGTATAGCGGTACATGCGATCCCAAATTTCGGCACGATCGAGGGCCAGTTTGGGCAGTCCGGCGAAATCGCGGAAGATACATGGCTTTACGGCCACGATGCGGCCCAGCATCAGGCCCGCCAGGGGCTCGAAGGCGGTGCGATTGGCTTCGACTTCCTTCCGCGAACAGACATCGCCATTGCCAATGATGGGCAACTTGGTTTGGGCGGCGATCCAAGGAAATTCCTCCCACCGGGCGCGGCGCTTGAGCTTTTCCGTGGATAAGCGTGGATGCACCGTGATGGCATGGATATCGGAATCCTCAAACAGGCGCAGGCGCTCGATGAAGGGCTGGCGCCAGGTTTCGGCGTCATCGCCCAGGCGCACTTTCACCGTAAGGGTGCCGGAATAACAGCGGCGAATGCGGGTTAGCACCGCCTTTAAGCGATCGAAGTCGCGGAAAAGCGCAGCACCGGAGGCCTGCTGCTGGATTTCGGGCGCCGGGCATCCCAGGTTGATATCGATGGCGGTGTGGGGAATCGAGGTCATCTTTTCGAAAACGGCTTCGAGATTTTCATCACCGGAGGTGCGGAACTGGTAGATGACGGCGCCTTCGCAATCCCGGCGTTTGGTGTAGGTGGATTCGTCGGGGCGTTCGTTCAAGAAGGCCGAAGCCGAAAGCATTTCCGTGAAGAGCGCGCCGTAGCCGCCGAAGTCCGCCAGCAGACGGCGAAACGCCGAATTCGTGACCCCAGCCATGGGCGCCAGGAAAAGCGCGGGAGCAATTCGGGTGTGGTTGATCGTGATTTCTTCAAACACTTAAAAGAGTCTCCCCACAAGGGCGGCAACGGCTGTTTCTGTGCGAAGAATGCGCGGTCCCAAATCAACGGGGCAAAAGCCCGCTCGGATGAGACTCGCTAGTTCGGCCTCGATCCAGCCGCCCTCGGGCCCCACGGCCAAGGTGATCGGTTGGTGAATGTGGCGAGGGCAGGGCTCCGGGGCACCGGGATGCCCGACCAGAGCCTGGGTTCCTTCGACGATCGTGGGCAAAACGTCTTCGACGAAGGGGCGGAATAGGCGGTGAATATGCAGTTCCGGAAGCACCGTATCCTTGGCCTGCTCAAGACCCAGAAGGCGCTGATGATGGAGGTTTTCCTCGGCCATGCGCGGGCTCTTCCAATAGCTCTTTTCCACCTTCCAGGCATTGATAAGGTGGATGTGCGCGACACCCAGGCTCGCCGCCGAGGCGAGGACACGGTTCAGCACCTTGGGGCGGGGCAGGGCCAGCACGAGGGTCAGCGGCAGCTTGGGAGGAGGTGGTTGATCCAAAGCCACATCCATTTCGAGAGCTTCTTCGTCAAGGCGTGTGATGAGCCCCGTTCCCATGAGCCCCGCCAGCAGGCCCACGTTGAGCGAATCGCCAAGCACCGCCCGGTGAGTATCGCGAACATGCGCCAAACGACGGCCCGTAAGGCGCACGCGCTGGGGATCGAGGAAGTCATCGGGGAAAAGAATGATCAAGTTCATGGGTCGTGAAGGGCTTTCAAAAAAACAGGTCCACGGATGCACACGGATGGACACGGATAAGAGAATGAAGACAGGTTAGGCCGGTTGTCTTTGCTTGGAATGCGTCAGGAGTTGGCGGGAAATCAGGGCTTTTTTTTATCCGTGTGCATCCGTGTTTATCCGTGGATTGCCTTTTTCCCTAATTCAAATACCGCTCTTTGAGAATGACGAGGTGATGGGCCACGTGCCCGAACA